>JALOLN010000028.1 GCA_025455945.1 Actinomycetes bacterium | reverse complement strand
CTCCCCGTCGTCCGCGGGGCCGACGCCCACCACGACCGCACCGTCCGCGCCGGTCCCGGCCAGGGTCTCGGTCGCGGGCGTGGTCGCCTCGGACCTCGAGGTCCCCTGGGGCGTGGCGTTCCTGCCCGACGGGGCCGCGCTGGTGGCCGAGCGCGACACCGCCCGGCTGGTGCGGGTCGGCCCCGACGGCGCCGTCGCCCGGCTGGGCGTCGTCCCGGGGGTGCGCCACGGCGGGGAGGGCGGCCTGCTCGGCCTGGCCGTGTCGCCGGCGTTCGCGACGGACCGCACGGTCTTCGCGTACCACACCGCCAGCGGCGACAACCGGGTGGTCCGGGTGCGCCTGGACGGCGACCGGCTGGGGACCCCGGTGCCGGTCCTCACCGGCATCCCGGCCGGCGGGATCCACAACGGCGGGCGGATCGTCTTCGGCCCCGACGGCGCCCTGTGGATCGGCACGGGGGAGGTCGGCGACCCGGACCTGGCCCAGGACCGCCGGTCCCTGGGCGGCAAGATCCTGCGGATCCGGCCGGACGGCTCGGTGCCCGCGGACAACCCGTTCCCCGGCTCCCCCGTGTGGTCGTACGGGCACCGCAACGTGCAGGGGCTGGCTTTCGACTCCCGCGGGCGGCTGTGGGCCAGCGAACTGGGCCAGAAGGCGTTCGACGAGCTGAACCTCGTGGTGCGCGGGGGCAACCACGGCTGGCCCCGCGTCGAGGGCGTGGGGAACGACGGCCGCTATGTCGACCCGGTGGCGACCTGGCGCACCTCCGAGGCCTCCCCCAGCGGCATCGCCATCGTCGACGACGTCGTCTACGTCGCCGCCCTGCGCGGTGAGCGGCTGTGGCAGGTGCCCATCACCGGGGACGGCGCCGGCGAGCCGAGGGCGTTCCTCGCCGGCGACCTCGGACGGCTGCGGACGGTGGTCACGACCCCCGACGGCACCCTGTGGGTCACGACGTCCAACCGGGACGGCCGGGGCGACCCCGCTGAGGCCGACGACCGCATCCTGCGCCTCGCGCTGTCAGGGTGAGGGCGGTCTTCAGACTGGCGTCACCCTGACACGCCGAGGCGGGCGAGGAGGAGCTCGCGGACCCGGGCCGCGTCGGCCTGGCCCCGGGTGGCCTTCATCACCGCGCCGACGACGACGCCCGCGGCCTGCACCTTGCCGCCGCGGATCTTCTCCGCGACCTCGGCGTTCGCCGCGAGCGCCTCGTCGATGGCGGCGAGCAGGGCCGCGTCGTCGTCGACCACCTTCAGCCCGCGGGCCGCCACGACGTCGTCCGGCGACCCCTCCCCGGCGAGGACGCCGTCCACGACCCGGCGGGCCAGCGTGTCGGTGAGGGCCCCGGACTCCACCAGCGCCACGACCCGCGCCACGTCGGCGGGGAAGATCGGCAGCTCCCCCACCTCGACGCCGCGCTCGTTGGCCACCCGGGCCAGCTCCCCGAGCCACCACTTGCGCGCGGCGGCCGGGTCGGCGCCGTCCGCGACCGTCGCCTCGATCGGGTCCAGGGCACCGGCGTTCACGATCGACTGCATCTCGAAGTCGGACACCGCCCAGTCCGCCTGTAGCCGCCGCCGCCGGGCCGCCGGCATCTCTGGCAGGGTCCGGCGCAGCTGCGCCACCCACTCGTCGGACGGCGCGAGCGGGACGAGGTCGGGCTCGGGGAAGTATCGGTAGTCCTCGGCCTGCTCCTTGCTCCGGCCTGGCGTCGTCAGCCCGGTGTCCTCGTGCCAGTGCCGGGTCTCCTGGACGACCCGGCCCCCGCCGGCCAGGACAGCGGCCTGCCGCTGGATCTCGTAGCGCACCGCGCGCTCGGTGGAGCGGAGCGAGTTGACGTTCTTCGTCTCCGACCGGGTGCCGTACGGCTGGTCCGGACCCCGGCGCAGCGAGACGTTGACGTCGCAGCGCAGCGACCCCTGGTGCATGTGCGCGTCGGACACGCCGAGGGCCCGCACGAGGGCCCGCAGCTCGGCCACGTAGGCGCGAGCCACCTCGGGCGCGGACGCACCCGTCCCCTCGATGGGCTTGGTGACAATCTCGATGAGCGGGATGCCGGCGCGGTTGTAGTCCACCAGGGAGTAGTCGGCGCCGTGGATCCGCCCGGTCTCGCCGCCCTGGTGGGTCGTCTTGCCGGTGTCTTCCTCCATGTGCGCCCGCTCGATCTCGACGCGGACGCGGCGCGGGCCGTCCGGTGTGGGCACGTCGACGTCGAGCCAGCCCCCGACGGCGATCGGCTCGTCGTACTGGGACACCTGGTAGTTCTTCGGCATGTCCGGGTAGAAGTAGTTCTTCCGCGCGAAGCGGCACCAGGGCGCGATGTCGCTGTGCAGTGCCAGCCCGATCCGGATCGCGGACTCCACCGCCACCCGGTTCACCACGGGCAGCGAGCCGGGCAGGCCGAGGCACGTGGGGCAGGTCTGGGTGTTCGGGGGCGCGCCGAACCCCGTGGGGCAGCCGCAGAACATCTTCGTGGCTGTGCCGAGCTCGACGTGGACCTCGAGGCCGAGGACCGGGTCGAAGGTCGCCACCGCGTCGGCGAAGGGCAGCAGGGCGTCGGGCTGGGCGCTCACAGCGACGGGGCCTCCTCCAGCAGCGGCCGCCCCCACCTGTCGAGCAGGGCGGTCTCGAGCGCGGCACCCACCCGGTACAGCCGGTCGTCGGCCAGGACGGGGGCCATCACCTGCAGACCCACGGGCAGGCCGTCCTCGGGGGCCAGGCCCACCGGCAGGGAGAGACCGGGGATGCCGGCCAGGTTCGCCGGGATGGTCGCGACGTCGTTGAGGTACATCGCCAGCGGGTCGGCCAGCTTCTCGCCGAGCCGGAAGGCGGTGGTGGGCGCGGTCGGCGACACCAGGACGTCGGCCTGCTCGAACGCCGCCCGGAAGTCACCGGTGATCAGCGTGCGCACCTTCTGCGCCGAGCCGTAGTACGCGTCGTAGTACCCGGCGGAGAGGGCGTAGGTGCCGAGGATGATCCGGCGGATCGCCTCGTCGCCGAACCCGGCCGCCCGGGTCGTCGACATCACCTCCTCGACCGACCGCACGCCGTCGTCCCCGGCGCGCAGCCCGTACCGGATGCCGTCGAACCTGGCGAGGTTGCTCGAGCACTCGCTCGGCAGGATGAGGTAGTACGCCGCCAAGGCGTAGGTGAAGTGCGGGCAGGAGACCTCGACGACCTCGGCACCGAGCTCCTCGAGCAGCGCGACCGCCTCGTCGAAGCGCTGCTGGACGCCGACCTGGTAGCCCGCGCCGCTGAGCTCGCGCACCACGCCGACCCGCAGGCCACGGACGTCGGCACGGCGGGCCGCCTCGACGACCGGGGGCACCGGCGCGTCGATCGACGTCGAGTCGTGCGGGTCGTGGCCGCCGATCACCTCGTGCAGCAGGGCGGCGTCCAGGACGGTCCGGGCGCACGGCCCGGCCTGGTCCAGCGACGACGCCAGCGCGACCAGCCCGTAGCGGGAGACCCCGCCGTACGTCGGCTTGACGCCGACGGTCCCGGTGACGGCGGCCGGCTGCCGGATCGACCCACCGGTGTCCGTGCCGATCGCGAGCGGAGCCTCGAAGGCGGCCACCGCGGCCGCCGAGCCGCCGCCCGACCCGCCGGGGATGCGCTCGAGGTCCCAGGGGTTGTGCGTGGGGCCGTACGCCGAGTGCTCGGTGGAGGACCCCATGGCGAACTCGTCCATGTTGGTCTTGCCGAGGATGACGACGCCGGACTCCTTCAGCCGACGGGTGACCGTGGCGTCGTAGGCGGGGCGCCAGCCCTCGAGGATCCGGGAGCCGCACGTCGTCGGCACGCCCTGCATGGTCAGGACGTCCTTCAGACCCAGCGGGACGCCGGCCAGCGGGCCCAGCCGCTCCCCGGCGGCGCGTGCCGCGTCGACGGCTCGGGCGGCGGCGAGCGCGCCGTCGGTGTCGACGTGCAGGAACGCGTGGACGGCCTCGTCGACGGCGCTGATCCGGTCCAGGTGGGCCTGCGCGACCTCCACCGCTGAGACCTCACCGGCGGCGACAGCAGTGGCCAGGTCGTGCGCCGTCAGCCGGGTCAGGTCGGCCGGCTGGGCCACCGCGGTCACTCCTCGTCCAGGATGCGCGGCACCCGGAAGCGCTGGTCCTCGACCGCGGGGGCGGCGGCCAGCGCCTGCTCGGGCGCCAGCGAGGGGTGGACGACGTCCTCGCGGAAGACGTTGGTCAGCGGCAGCGGGTGGGACGTGGGCGGGATGTCCGCGGTGGCCACCTCGGCGACGGTGGCCACCGACGTGAGGATGACGTCGAGCTCGGCGGCCAGCCGGTCGAGGTGCTCGTCCGTCAGGTCGAGCCTGGCCAGCCGGGCGAGGTGGGCGACCTCGTCGCGGGTGATCGACGGCATGGCGGGGCCGCTCCTCGGGCTGGGGATCCGGGCGTCCGGCTGCCCCCATCCTAGGCTCCGCAGCCACCCCCTCCACCGCCTTCTGGCGCTGTGCCGGGGCCCTGGGCAGGCACCACACCCCCGTGGCGCGCCAGAAGGCGACGTCGGGGTGGGTCGGACGCTGGCGGTCAGGCGATGCCGGCGTCGCGGACGAGGTGCAGCGGACGGCCGTCGCCGACGTTGGCGAACAGCCATGCGGTGGCCTGCTCGGCCGCCATGGGCCTGCTCACGAACCACCCCTGGGCGGTGTCGCAGCCGAGGGAGCGCAGGGCGTCCCAGACGTCCTTGGTCTCGACCCCCTCGGCGACCGCCGTCATGCCGAGGGAGTGCGCGAGGTCGATGATCGTCCGCACGATCGACAGGTCGCCCTCCACCGTCGTCAGCGAGGTGACGAACGACCGGTCGACCTTGAGCTCGCTCACCGGCAGCCGCTTGAGCATGAACATCGAGGAGAAGCCGGTGCCGAAGTCGTCGAGGCTGAGGGAGACGTCCATCGCCTCCAGGGCCTCGAGGGTGTCCAGCACCCGGGAGTGGTCGGCGGTCAGGGTCCGCTCGGTGAGCTCGAGCTTGAGCAGCGCGGCCGGCAGCCGGTGCTTGGCCAGCGCCTCGGACACCGTGCGGGCCAGCTCGCTGCCGTGCAGGTCCCGAGCCGAGACGTTGACGGCGACCTCGGTGACCAGTCCCATCCGGCGCCACTCGGCGACCTGCCCGAGGGCGGTGTCGATGACGAACGCGGTGAGCCGGTGCATGAGCCCGGAGGTCTCGGCCAGCGGGATGAACTCGTCGGGCGGGATGAAGCCGCGCTGGGGGTGGTTCCACCGGACGAGGGCCTCGACCCGCGGCGTCTCGTCACCTTGGAGGTCGACGATCGGCTGGTAGTGCAGCTCGAGCTCGTCGTTGTCGATGGCCCGGCGCAGCGCCGCCAGCAGCCCGAGCCGGTCGGTGGAGTTGTGGTCACGGGTGGGGTCGTAGACCTCGAGGTCGGCGTGCAGCTCCTTCGCCAGGTACATGGCGACGTCGGCGCCGCGCATCAGCTGCTCGACGTCGTCGCCGTGCTGCGGCGACAGGGTGATCCCGATGCTGGCCTCGAGCTCCAGGAGCACGTCCTCGAGGTGGAAGGGCTCCTCCAGCGCACCGCGGACCCGCTGGGCGATCTCGACCGCGTCGGCGCCGTGCTCGACGCCGGGCAGGAAGATGGCGAACTCGTCGCCGCCGAGCCTGGCGACGACGTCGTCGGGCCGCAGCGCCCCGGTGATGCGCCTGGCGACGAGCTCGAGCAGCTGGTCGCCGACATGGTGGCCGAGAGTGTCGTTGACCTCCTTGAACCGGTCCAGGTCGAGCAGGGCGAGGGCGAACGGCTCGTGCCCCGGCCGGGCGACGGTGGTCTCCAGCTGGCGCAGCAGCAGCTTGCGGTTCGGCAGCCCGGTGAGGGAGTCGTGCAGCGCCTTGTGCTGCTCGTCCAGGGAGATCCGTGCGGTCTTGTGGACGGCGAACATCGGGACGAGCAGCAGCGGGATGTACCAGGCGCTGGCCTCCGCCGCCAGGACCACCAGCGGGGAGAGCGCACAGACCGCCGCGGTGGTGAAGATGTAGTACCAGAAGTCCTCGACGAAGGCCGCGCGGAACGACACGCCCTCGTCCCCCGACACCCCCGAGACCAGGGCGTTGTTGACGAGGTACCAGACGAGCCAGGTCGGGACCAGCCAGAACAGGTCGGTGCCGACCAGCTCGCGCGCTGGCGTCGTGCCGTGCAGTCCCTCAGGCAGACCGGCGGCGGCCATGACGAGCCAGGCCGCGAGGATCGACAGGCAGTACTGGCCCACGTTGAAGAAGAGCTTCCAGTGCTCCTTGCGCTGGGCCGTCTCCGAGACGACGGTGGCGCCGGCCTGCAGCAAGATGGCGGGCCACAGCCCCCACAGGTACATGATCGCGAAGACGAACGCCGTCGACGTGACCACGCCCTGCGGGTCGAAGGACCCGGCCGTGCGCACCGGACGCAGCTCGCCGAGCAGCACGAGGGCGGCGATCACCCAGAAGCTCACCGGCATGACGCCGATGTCGGGCTGGACGAGGAAGGCGGCCGCGACGACCAGCGCCCAGCCACCCCAGACGGAGAGGTGCCAGGTGACGCTGAACAGCGACCAGCGAGCCAGTGACGGCCGCTCGGGCCTCCTGCTCATCCCACCCCTCCTCCGCCCGAGGACCCGACGTCCTCTGCCCGAAGTCTCGGGACGCACCAGCCGGTGCTTGAGGGTGGGACGGCCGCCGGTGTGATCTCTTACGCGGAACCGCCGACCGATCCGCCGCGCAGGACCCGCAGGTTGCGGGCCTGGCTGGGGTGCCGCAGCAGCCACGCGGTGGCGCGGTCCGCGGGCATCGGCCGGCCCACGTACCAGCCCTGGGCGCTGTCGCAGCCGAGGTCGTCGAGCAGGTCCCACGTGATCTCGTTCTCCACGCCCTCGGCGACGGCCTGGATGCCCAGCGCGTGCGCCAGGTCGACGATCGAGCGGACGATCGTGGCGTCCTCACCGGACTGGGCCAGCCGCTGGACGAACAGCCGCTCGATCTTGATCTCCCGCACGGGCAGCCGGCGCAGCATGACCATGGACGAGTACCCCGTGCCGAAGTCGTCGAGGCTGAGCCGGACGCCGAGCCGCTCCAGCGCCGCCAGGGTGTCGCCGACGCGGGCGGACTCGGCCATGAGGACCCGCTCGGTGAGCTCGAGGAGCAGCGCGGACGCAGGCAGCCCGTGCCGCTCGAGCCCGCGCGCGACCGTGGTGGTGAGTGACGGCCCGTGCAGGTCCCGGGCGGACACGTTGACGGCCACGGGTACCTGCAGGCCGATCTCCCACCACTGCGCGGCCTGCGCCAGCGCGGTGTCGACGACGAACTCGGTGAGCCGGTTCATCAGCCCGGAGTGCTCGGCCAGCGGCACGAACTCGTCGGGGAGGATGAGCCCGCGGTGGGGATGCCGCCAGCGGACCAGGGCCTCCACGCCCACGGGAGCGCCCGAGCCCAGCCCGACCTTGGGCTGGTAGTGCAGCTCCAGCTGGCCGCCCTCGATCGCCTGGCGCAGCTCGCCGAGCAGCCCCAGGCGCGTGGTCGAGTGCCGGTCCTTCGCCGCCGAGTACACCTCGACGCCCGAGCGCTCCTCCTTGGCGAGGTACATGGCCACGTCGGCGGAGCGCTGCAGTTGCTGCACGTCGGTCCCGTGGTCGGGACACAGGGCGATCCCGACACTGGCCTCGAGCTCGAGCAGCAGGCCCTCGAAGGCGAACGGCTCGGCCACCGCGACGCGGATGCGCTCGGCAACCTCGGCAGCGGCCTCCGCGTCAGGCACCGCGGGCAGGACGACGGCGAACTCGTCGCCGCCCAGGCGGGCGACGACGTCGGACGGCCGCACCGCGGCGCGGATGCGCTCGGCGACGTGGATGAGCAGACGGTCGCCCATGAGGTGGCCGAGGGTGTCGTTGACCTCCTTGAACCGGTCGAGGTCCAGCAGGAACAGCGCCACCCGACCCTCGCGCCGATCGGCCAGGGCGCGGCCCAGCCGGTCGAGCAGCAGCACCCGGTTGGGCAGCCCGGTGAGCGCGTCGTGGTTGGCCTGGTGCTCCTTCTCCAGCGACATGGCCGAGGTCCGGTACACGGCGAAGAGGGGCGGCAGGACGAGAGCCACCCACCACACGCTCATGCCCACCCCGACGGCGACGAGCGGGGAGACGACGAAGACGGAGAAGTTGGAGACGACGACGTAGCCGAAGTCCTCGAAGAAGAGGGCCCGCAGGGACTCCCCGCTGTAGGTGGCCAGCACGGCCGAGACGACCGCGTTGTTGACCAGGAAGTAGACGACCCAGGCCAGGGCCATCGGCAGCAGGTCGCCGGCGGAGATCGAGCCCACGGCGGTCGGCACCGCCTGGTAGCCCGCGGCCACCATGACGCCCCAGGCCGCGAGGAAGGAGATGGCGTACTGCGCGGGGTTGAACAGGGTCCGCCACCACTCCTTGCGCGCGGCCACGTCGGCGACCACCGACGCCAGACCCTGGGCCAGCAGGGCCGGCCACGGCCCCCACAGGTACATGATCGCGAAGGTGAACGCGATGGACGGCGTCACGCCCTCGCCGTAGGACCTGCTGGTGACGACCGGGCGGAGCTCGCCGAAGACGACCAGCGCGGTGAGCACGGCCAGCGCCGCGGGCCGTGCCACCGGACCGGAGGTCGTCATCTCCCGGGCGGCAGCGACGAGCACGCCGGTGCCGACGACCACCGTGACCCAGAAGGTCACGCTGAAGCCGTTGACCGACGTCAGCCGGGACGCCGGGCGGTGCCCCGGCACCTCGCCCGCGCCGACGTCCGGCATCGCCTCGGCCATGCTGCCCCCACGCCTTGCGCAGAGTAATTGTATGATTTCTCTGCGTTACCATGAGCGTAGCGGGGCGGGCCACTCGCCCCACTCGGCCGTCCGGGTGACGTGTCGGCAGCGAACCCCGCCCCGGTCACCCCGGGGGCGGCACCACGACCGCGGCCGCCGCCGCCTCCGGCCCGTCGGCGAGCAGCACGGCGAAGCCCGCCTCGTCGAGGACCGGGACGCCCAGGGCGAGTGCTCGGTCGTACTTCGAGCCGGGGTTCTCGCCCACGACCACGATGTCGGTGCGCTTCGAGACCGATCCGGTGACCTTGCCGCCACGCTCGCGGATCGCCTCGGCCGCGGTGTCCCGGCTCCACCCGGCGAGCGACCCGGTGACCACGACGGTGAGCCCCTCGAGCAGACGGGGCCCGTCGCCCGCCCCGGCGGTGGGGGCGTCGGCGAGCCGGACCCCGGCGGCGCGCCACCGCTCGACGATCCCCCGGTGCCAGTCGACGGCGAACCAGTCGAGGATCGACTCGGCGATCACCGGGCCCACCCCCTCGACGGCCGCCAGCCGGTCGGGGTCGGCGGCGGCGATCCGGTCCAGGTCACCGAACTCCCGGGCCAGCGCCTGTGCCGCCGTCGGTCCGACGTGCCGGATGGACAGCGCGACGAGGTACCGCCACAGCGGACGGCTGCGCGCCTGGTCGAGGTTGTCCAGCAGCTTCGCGGCGTTCGTCGACAGCGTGCCGTCCTTCTTCGTGAAGAACGGGCAGCCGAGCAGCGACTCCGCGGTGAGGGCGAAGACGTCGCCCTCGTCGGCCACGAGGCCGCACTCCAGCAGGGCGACGGCGGCCTCGTAGCCGAGCACCTCGACGTCCAGGGCGCCCCGTGAGGCGAGGTGGAACAGCCGCTCCCGCAGCTGTGCCGGGCAGGACCGGGCGTTGGGGCAGCGGATGTCGACGTCGCCGTCCTTCTCCGGCCGCAGCTCGGTGCCGCACTCGGGGCAGTGGGTGGGCATGACGAACGCCCGCTCGGTGCCGTCGCGCAGGTCGGCCACCGGGCCGACGATCTCGGGGATGACGTCCCCGGCCTTGCGCAGCACGACCGTGTCGCCGACGAGGACGCCCTTGCGGGCGACCTCCTGCGCGTTGTGCAGCGTCGCCATCTCCACGGTGCTGCCCGACACCCGCACCGGGGTCATCACGCCGTACGGGGTGACCCGGCCGGTGCGGCCCACGTTGACCCGGATGTCGAGCAGCTTCGTCGTGACCTCCTCCGGCGGGTACTTGTACGCGATCGCCCAGCGCGGTGCCCGCGACGTCGCACCCAGCCGTCGCTGCGCGGCGACGTCGTCGACTTTGACCACGACGCCGTCGATCTCGTGGTCCAGGTCGTGCCGGTGCTCCCCGTGGTGGGCGATGAACGCCCGCACCTCGTCCAGGTCACCGAGCACCCGGTACTGCGGGCTCACCGGCAGGCCCCAGCCGGCCAGCGCCGCGTAGGCCTCGGACTGCGTCGCCGGGTCGAAGCCGGTGCGCGCCCCGAGCCCGTGGACGACCAGCCGCAGCGGCCGCGACGCCGTCACCGCGGGGTCCTTCTGCCGCAGCGACCCGGCGGCGGCGTTGCGCGGGTTGGCGAACGGCGACCGCCCTGACTCGACCAGCTGCGCGTTGAGCGCGGCGAACCCGGCCACCGGGAAGTACACCTCCCCGCGCACCTCCAGCAGCTCGGGGACGGGCAGGCCCGACTCGGCCAGCACCTTCGGCACGTTGCGCAGCGTGCGCACGTTCGCGGTGACGTCCTCCCCCGTCCGGCCGTCCCCCCGGGTGGCCGCCCGCACCAACCGGCCCCGCTCGTACACCAGGTCCAGCGCCAGCCCGTCGTGCTTGACCTCGCACAGCCATCGCACGTCGTCCCGGCCGCTGTCGCGCAGCACCCGCTCGGCCCAGGTGGTGAGCTCCTCGTCGCTGAAGACGTTGTCCAGGCTCATCATCCGCTCGAGGTGCCGCACCGGTGCGAACGTCGTCGACGGGGCACCGCCCACCCGCTGCGTCGGGGAGTCCGGCGTGCGCAGCGACGGGTAGCGCTCCTCCAGCGCGACCAGCTCGGCCAGCAGCGCGTCGTACTCACCGTCGCTGACCGTCGGCGCGTCCAGCACGTAGTACCGGTACTGGTGCTCCTCCACCAGCTTCGCCAGCTCCACCGCACGTTCCCGGTCCGCCGCCGGGACGCCGTCCACCAGGTCAGCCACGCCCGCCCTCCGGGTCGTCGAGGAGGACCCGACCCGCCTCGCGGCAGCGGGCCAGCGCCGCACGCGCAGCCGCGGGCGTCACCCCCGCCAGCCCGCACGACGGTGTCGGGACGACGCGTCGGCCGAGCAGCTCGGAAGCCAGCCCGACCTGTCGCCACCAGTCGCGCACGGCGGCCACCGCGGCCCCGGCGGCGGGCAGGTCGGCAGTCCCGGCCGGGACGACGCCGAGGAGGAGGCCCAGCCCGGCCTCCAGGCCCTCCGCCAAAGGCTCGGTCGCCCCGGGATCGCCCAGCACGGCGCCGTCCAGGGACACCGCCCGTGCCCCCGCCCGGCGCAGCAGCGCGACCGGCGCGTTCGCCGCGCAGCAGTGCACGACGGGGACGACGTCGTCCGGCAGGGAACGCAGGGTGGTCGCGAGCAGCTGTTCGGCGACCGGCTCGTCGACCGCGGCCAGCCGGGACAGCCCGCTGGGCGTGGGGACCGCCCCGGCGAGGACGGCGGGCAGCGCGGGCTCGTCCAGCTGGAGCACCAGCCGGGCACCAGGGAGCCGGCGCCGCAGGCCGTCGACGTGCGCCGCCGTGCCCTCGACCAGGGCCTGCCCGAGGTCGCGGACCGCTCCGGCGTCGCCGAGCGCCTTGCGGCCGGTCCGCAGCTCGACCGTCGCGGCGAGCGTCCACGGTCCGCAGACCTGGACCTTCAGCGCACCCGACCACCCGGCAGCGAGCTCCTCGAGCGCGTCGAGGTCCTCGGCCAGCCAGGCACTGGCTCGGCGCAGGTCGGCCCCGGCCCGGTCGCTGACCTGCCACCCGGTCGGCGTCCACTGGGCGCCGAGGTCGGGCAGCAGGGCCAGGGTGCGCCCGACCAGGTCCGCTCCCGGGCCGCGCGCGGGCAGCTCCGGCAGGTGCGGCAGGTCGGGCAGCTCCCCGAGCACGACGCGGAGGGACTCGCGGACCGCCGTCCCCGGCATCGAGCCGACGCCGGTCGCCGCGCCCGGGGGCCAGGGCAGGTCGGCGAGGGTGCGCACGCAGCGAAGCCTACGGCCGCCGTCCGACACCGCCCCGACCCACGCCTTCTGGCGCCGCGGCGGGCTCATCGGGCGCGCCATGACCCCGCCGACGCGCCAGCGGACGGCGGCGTGCCCGGTCAGGCGACGCGGTCGACGGTGGCGGAGCCGACCACCCGGGTGCCTTGGTAGAGCACCACGGCCTGGCCGGCCGCGACGCCCAGGAGAGGCTCGTCGAGGCGGACGAGCACCCGCTCACCGTCGGCGTCGGCGCGGTGCTCGGCCAGGGCAGGGACCGCCATCCCGTGAGCCCGCAGCTGGGCGGTGCACCTCAGCGGACGAGTGGGAGCCGGGCCGCACCAGCGCGGCCGTACCCCCTCGACGCGCGTGACGGACAGCCGCTCGCGCGGCCCCACGGTGACCGTCCGGGTCACCGGTGACACCGCGAGGACGTAGCGGGGTCGGCCGTCAGCCGCCGGACGACCCAGGCGCAGCCCCCGGCGCTGGCCCACGGTGAAGCCGTAGGTGCCGCCGTGGGTCCCGAGGACCACACCGTCGACGTCGACCACCGGTCCGGGGGCCGGGCCCAGCGTGCGGGAGAGGAACCCCGCCGTGTCGCCGTCCGGCACGAAGCAGACGTCGGTGCTGTCGGGCTTGGCGGCCACGGCGAGCCCACGGTGCGCCGCCTCGGCCCGGACCGCCCGCTTGGTGTCGCCACCCAGGGGAAACAGGGCGGCGGCCAGCTGGTGCGGCTGGAGGACGCCGAGCACATAGGACTGGTCCTTGTCCGTGTCGACGGCGCGGTGCAGCTCCGGGCCGTCCGGACCGTCGACGAGGCGGGCGTAGTGCCCGGTGCAGATGGCGTCGAACCCCAGGGCCAGCGCGCGGGCGAGGACCGCTGTGAACTTGATCCGCTCGTTGCACCGCAGGCACGGGTTCGGGGTCCGCCCGGCGGCGTACTCGGCGACGAAGTCGTCCACCACCTGCGCCGAGAACTCCGTGGACAGGTCCCAGACGTAGAAGGGCAGGTCGAGGACGTCGGCGGCCCGTTGCGCGTCCCGGGCGTCCTCGCGGGTGCAGCAGCCGCGCGACCCGGCACCAGCGGCCTGCCGGGACAGGGCGAGATGGACACCGGTGACGTCGTGGCCCGCGTCCCTCGCCCGGGCCGCCGCCACAGCGGAGTCGACGCCGCCGGACAGCGCGGCGAGCACCCGCATCAGACCGTCCGCGCGGCCACGACACCGGCGCCGCGGGCCCGGGCGACCACCGGGCCGATGGCGTCGGCGACCGCCGCCACGTCACCCGGCGCCGAGCTGTGGCCCAGGGAGAAGCGCAGCGAGCCCCGCGCTGAGGCCTCGTCGGCCCCCATCGCCAGCAGCACGTGGGAGGGCTGGGCGATGCCGGCGCTGCACGCGGACCCGGTCGAGCAGGCGATGCCGCGCGCGTCGAGGAGGAGGAGCAGGGAGTCCCCCTCGCAGCCGGCGAAGGAGAAGTGCGCGTTGCCGGGCAGCCGACCCGCCGGGTCGGGGTCGCCGTTCAGCCGGGCGTCCGGGACCGCCGCCAGGACGGCCGCCACGAGCGCGTCACGCAGCCCCGCGACGCGGGCCGAGCGCGCGACCCGGTCGGTGCGCGACGCCTCCGCCGCTGCGGCGAAGCCCGCCACCGCCGGGACGTCCAGCGTCCCCGACCGCACGTCGCGCTCCTGCCCGCCGCCGTGCAGCAGGGCGGTCACCTCGGTGCCCCTGCCCAGGAGCAGTGCCCCCACCCCGAGCGGGCCGCCGATCTTGTGCCCGGAGAGGGTCAGCGCGTCCAGGCCGCTGGCCGCGAAGTCCACGGGCAGCACGCCGGCGGCCTGCACCGCGTCGGAGTGGACGGGGACGCCGAAGGCATGCGCCGCCTCGGCGACGGCCGCCACGGGCTGCACGGTGCCGACCTCGTTGTTGGCCCACATGACCGTGACGTACGCCACCGACGAGGGGTCAGCGGCGATGGCCGCGGTCACGTCAGCGGCGGACACCCGGCCGAGCCGGTCCACCGGCAACCAGCTGACCTGGGCGCCCTCGTGCTCGACGAGCCAGGACAGCGGGTCGAGGACGGCGTGGTGCTCGACCGGGCTGGCCACGATGCGGCGGCGCGCAGGGTCGGCGGCTCGGCGCGCCCAGAACAGTCCCTTGACGGCGAGGTTGTCCGCCTCCGTCCCGCCGGCCGTGAACACGACCTCGCTCGGCCGCGCACCGAACGCGGCGGCGACCGACTCCCGGGACTCCTCCACCACCCGGCGCGCACGGCGCCCGGCCGCATGCAAGGAGGAGGCGTTGCCGACCTGATGGAGCTCGGCGGTCATGACGGCACGCGCTGCGGGCAGCATCGGCGTGGTCGCCGCGTGGTCGAGGTACGCCATCAGAGCCCCGAGTCTAGGCCCGGCCCTGACGGCGGCGAGGCCGGTCGCCCAGGGGGACGACCGGCCTCGTCGGCAGGCGGGGGGCTCAGCCCTTCCGCTTGCGGACCTCCTCGGTGAGCTGCGGCACGACCTGGTGCAGGTCGCCCACGACACCGAAGTCGGCGATCTCGAAGATCGGTGCCTCGGGGTCCTTGTTGACCACGACGATGGTCTTCGAGGTCTGCATGCCGGCGCGGTGCTGGATCGCCCCGGAGATGCCGTTGGCGACGTACAGCTGCGGCGAGACGGTCTTGCCGGTCTGGCCCACCTGGAACTGGTGGGGGTACCACCCGGCGTCGGTCGCTGCCCGCGAGGCCCCGACCGCCGCGCCGAGGACGTCGGCCAGCTCCTCGACGACGCCGAAGCCGTCCGGGCCACCGACGCCGCGCCCGCCGGAGACCACGATGGCCGCCTCGGTGAGCTCCGGGCGGCCGCTGCGCTCGGCGACCGTGCGTCCGGTGACCTTTGCGGCCGTCGCAGCCGGGGAGAGCTCGACGGCGACGTCGACCTTGGCGGCAGCAGCGGGCGCCGCCTCAGGAGCGACGCTGTTGGGCCGCACGGTGATGACGGGCACGCCACGGCTGACGCGGGACTTGACGACCGTGGCCCCACCGAAGACGGACTGGGTGGCCACCAGGTCCGGGCTGACGTCGACGGCGTCGGTGATGATGCCGCTGCCGATCTTGACCGCCAGGCGGGCGCCGGTCTCCTTGCCCTCCGCGGTGCTGGCCACGAGGACGGCCGCCGGGGCGGCGTCCGCGACGACCTTCGCCAGGACCTCCGCCTTGGGGGCGACGACGTAGTCGGTGTACTGCGCCCCGTCGGCGACGTACACCTTGGTGGCGCCAAACTCCGCCAGCTTCTCCAGGGCGGCGTCGGCACCGGAGCCGATGAACACCGCCGCCGGCTCGCCGAGGCGACGGGCCAGGGTCAGTAGCTCGGTGGTGACCTTCTTGACGGTCCCGTCGGCGTGCTCGACGAGGACGAGGATCTCAGCCATGTGGTAGTCCGCTCCCTGCTCAGATGAACTTCTGGCCGGCGAGGTACTCGGCGATCTTGACGCCACCGTCGCCCTCGTCCTTGACGACCGAGCCCGCCTGACGCGGGGGTCGGGCGGCGAACTCGTCGACCGCGCTCCACGAGCCGGCGAGGCCGACCTCGTCCGCCCCCAGGCCCAGGTCGGCCAGCGTCAGCGTGGTGACCGGCTTCTTCTTCGCCGCCATGATCCCCTTGAAGGAGGGGTAGCGCGGCTCGTTGATCTTCTCGACGACCGAGACGACCGCGGGGGTCTTGGCCTCGACGGTGTCGAAGCCGTACTCGGTCTGCCGCTGGATCGTCACGGTCGAGTCGGCGACGTCGACCTTGGTCGCGAAGCTCAGCTGCGGGGAGCCCAGCCGCTCGGCGACCATGGCCGGGACGACGGACATCCGGGCGTCGGTGGACTCGATGCCGAAGATGACCAGGTCCCACTCGAGAGTGCCGAGGGCCTTGGCCAGCACCGCGGACGTGGCCACCGCGTCCGAGCCGTGCAGACCGGCGTCGACGACGTGCACGCCCTTGTCAGCACCCATCGACAGGGCCTTGCGGATCGTCTCACCGGCCTTCTCCGGCCCCATGGTGAGGATGGTGACCTCACCGCCGTGGGCCTCCTGGAGGACCAGCGCCTCCTCGACGGCGTACTCGTCGAGCTCGTTCATCACGGCGTCGACCGAGTCGCGGTCGAGCGTGCTGTCCGAGGGGTTGAGCTTCTTCTCGGCCCAGGAGTCCGGGACCTGCTTGACGCAGACGACGATGTTCATGCCGTGTGAGCCGACCTCTCGTGTCGGGGGCGCGTCGTACGCGCCCGCTGCGGTGACCAGTCTGCCACGCGGCGCTGACCGAGTCGCGCCGGCATGCCCCGATGTTACTCGCGGGTACGCCC
>JALOLN010000156.1 GCA_025455945.1 Actinomycetes bacterium | reverse complement strand
GCAGCTCGACCAGCCGGCGCTCAGCCGCCTCCCGGTTGCGCAGCTGGGACCGGTGCTCCGAGGCGGTCACCGTCACGACACCGTCGACGCAGCGTTCGGCCAGCCGCTCCAGGGCTCGCGCCCTCAACGTCGGCCCCAGGGCACTCGTCCGGCTCAGGTCGAACGACAGCTCCACCCGCGAGTCCGTGGTGTTGACGCCCTGTCCGCCGGGTCCGGACGACCTCGAGAAGCGCCACGACAGCTCGGCCTCGGGGATCACGACCGAGCCACGGACCCGCAGGTCACCCGGCATGGCCACGCGGCGTTCCGAGAGCGGCCAGGACGGTGGCCCGGTTGGCGTCGTCCGGCGTCCCCGCCGCGTGCGCAAGGACGACGCCGTCCCGGCGGACCACCAGCGCGTGCACCGTCTCCGTCGAGGAGATGCCGGCGGCACGGCAGAAGGCCGAGACGTCGGTGTACGCCGTCAGCGTACGGGCCAGCACCGCCGGCACGCGGATGCTCGCCGCCATCCCGCCGTCGATGACCCGGCGGGCCGGCCGGTACCGCCGCCCGATGACCGGGACCTCGACGACGACCGCCCTGGCCCCCGGGTCGAGCCCGAGCGGTGTGGGCGCCACCGCGGCGTCGTCGACCGCCCACGCGATCCACTCGTCCACGAGGCCCTGCTGCCACTGCCGGAACGCCAGCAGGACCAGGGTGAGCGAAGCGGTGAGGTCGCGGGGGAGCAGCAGCTCGTCGCCGGCCAGGGAGCGGACGGCGAGGTCCGGGAACCGGGGCGCGCTGGTCGCGCCACCTGGTCCGCCGTCCGCCCACCCTGCCTCGGCCACACCCCATCCTCTCGCGGTGCCCGCCCGGTGCCCAGGTCCTATCGTGGCGCACGTCCGATGGCCCCACGGGCGGGAGACCCCGCGATGCCGAACCGTCTCGAGCAGGCCACGAGCCCCTATCTGCTGCAGCACAAGGACAACCCGGTCGACTGGAGGGAGTGGGGCGAGGAGGCCTTCGTCGAGGCGCGGGACCGGGACGTCCCCGTCCTGCTCTCGGTCGGCTACGCCGCCTGCCACTGGTGCCACGTCATGGCCCACGAGTCGTTCGAGGACCCGGCGGTCGCGGCGCAGATGAACCGCGCGTTCGTCAACGTCAAGGTGGACCGGGAGGAGCGGCCGGACGTCGACGCCGTGTACATGGAGGCCGTCCAGGCGCTGACCGGGAGCGGCGGCTGGCCGATGACTGCGTTCCTCACCCCCGACGGAGACGTCTTCTACGCGGGCACCTACTTCCCGCCGCGGCCGCGGCCCGGGATGCCGTCGTTCACCCAGGTGCTCACCGCCGTTGCCGACACCTGGCGGACCCGACGGGACGACACCCGGCAGGCGGCGGCGCGGATCGCGGCGGCGCTCGCCACGCGGAGCGAGCCGGCCCTGGTCGCCGACCGCCCGCCCTCGGCGGACGAGCTGGCCGGCGCCGTCGCGGTGCTGGCCCAGGACTTCGACCGACGGCACGGCGGGTTCGGCGGCGCCCCCAAGTTCCCGCCGGCCATGGTCTGCGAGTTCCTGCTCCGGCACCACGCCCGGACCGCCGACGCCGGCGCGCTCGACCTGGCGAGCAGGACGCTGGCCGCGATGGCCCGCGGCGGGCTCTACGACCAGCTCGCCGGCGGGTTCGCCCGCTACTCCGTCGACGCCGGCTGGGTGGTGCCGCACTTCGAGAAGATGCTGTACGACAACGCCCTCCTGCTGCGGGTCTACGCGCACTGGTGGCGAGCCACGGGGACCGCCCTCGCCGCGCGGGTCGTCGACGAGACCGCCGCCTTCCTGCTGCGCGACCTGCGCACGGCCGAGGGCGGCTTCGCCTCCTCCCTGGACGCCGACGCGGCGGGGGTCGAAGGCCGCACCTACGTCTGGACGCCGGACGAGCTGGCCGCCGTGCTGGGGCCGGCGGACGCCCGGTGGGCAGCCGACCTCCTGGCCGTGACCGCAGCGGGCACCGTCGAGGACGGTGCCTCGACCCTGCAGCTGCGCGCGGACCCCCCCGACGCCCTGCGGTGGGCCGGGGTCCGGACGCGGCTCCTGGCCGCCCGGTCCCGCCGACCGCAGCCGGCCCGCGACGACAAGGTCGTGGCGGCCTGGAACGGGCTGGCGATCGCCGCCCTGGCGGAGTCCGGTGCCCTGTTCGACCGCCCCGAGTGGGTCGAGGCGGCGCGGTCCGCGGCGACGCTGCTCGTCGACGTCCACCTCGGGGCCGACGGCCGGGCCGACCGGCTGGTCCGAACCTCCCGCGACGGCGTCGCCGGGCGCCCGGCCGGCGTGCTGGAGGACCAGGCGGACGTGGCCGAGGGCCTGCTGGCCCTGGCCGCCGCCACGGGGGAGGAGGTGTGGATGCACCGGGCCGGTGCCCTGCTCGACGCCGTCCTGGACCGGTTCGTCGAGCCCTCCGGGGGGTTCTTCGACACCGCGGACGACGCCGAGCGGCTGGTCCGCCGGCCCCGGGACCCCACCGACGGCGCGACCCCCTCAGGGGCGTCGGCCGCGGCGGGCGCGCTGCTCGCGTACGCCGCGCTGACCGGGTCCCTACGGCACCGGGAGGCGGCCGAGCGCGCGCTGGCCGCCGCGGCCGCCCTGGCCCGCCGGGCCCCGCGCTTCGCCGGCTGGTGGCTCGCCGTGGCGGAGGCGCTGGCCGACGGCCCGCGCGAGGTCGCCGTCGTGGGGGACCCGAGCGACCCGGCCACCCGTCGGCTGGCCCACGCCGCCCGGCTGGGCACCGCTCCCGGGCTGGTGCTCGCGCTGGGCGCACCCGGCTCGGCCGCGACTGCCGGCCCGCAGGCGGTCCCGCTGCTGCGGGACCGCCCCCTGGTCGATGGGGTCCCCACCGCCTACGTCTGCCGGGGATTCGTCTGCGATGTGCCGACCAGCGACGTCGCCGTCCTGGGTGCCGCCGTGGGCGTGCACCGGCCCACCCTGCGGGTGCGCCCCTTCGACGCGACCGACGCCGCGGCGGTCGCGGGCTGGCGGTACCCGGGACGGTTGGCCACGTACGACGCCGACGCCCCGCCGCCCGTCGAGCTGTGCGTCGCTGTCGAGGACGCCTCTACCCGGGAGCTGGTCGGCTTCGGCTGCGTCGGCGCCGAGGCCCGCATCCCGGGGCAGGCGGCGCACGCGGCCGTCCTCGACGTGGGGCTGGGGCTGCGTCCCGACCTGGTCGGCCGGGGGCTGGGCGCACGGCTGGGTGCCGTGGTGCTCGACCACGTCCGTGCCCGCGCGACCGGCTCCGGGGCACAGCGGCTGCGCGTCGCGGTTCTCGGCTGGAACACCGCGTCGCTGGCCCTGTGCGCCCGGCTGGGCTTCCAGCCGAGCGGGGAGGTGGAGAACGACGAAGGACGGTTCGTGCTGCTCGAGCGGGGGGTTGAATGACCACATGACCAAGGAGCGCGCCGACACGGCGGACATCGGCGGCGGGATCATCGTGGGCCACGACGGGTCGGCGTCGGCGGACCGGGCGCTGGTCTGGGCGGCCGAGGAGGCCCGGCTGCGCGGCCTGCCGCTGCGCGTCGTCCGCGCCTGGTCGATCACGTCGGCCCCGCGGCCGCAGGGCGTGGAGCCCGGGGTGGTGCCCTCGATGGAGGAGTTCGCCGAGGCGGTCCGCGGCCAGCTGGCCGCGGACGTCGCCACGGTGCTGGGCGCTGCGCCGGGCGTCGAGGTGACGCTGCACCCCGTGCACGGGGCGGCGGCGGGCGCCCTCGTGGCGGCGTCAGGCCGGGCCGAGCTGCTCGTGGTGGCCTCCCGCGGTCACGGGGGATTCGCCGGGCTGCTGCTGGGCTCGACGTCGGAGCAGGTGGTCCGGCACGCCGACTGTCCGGTCGTCGTCCTCCGGGGTTGACTTCCGGTGCAAGCGTGTAATCATGCTTGCATGACTAACGACGCCGAGACGATCCGCGGCTGGCTGTCCGGCCGCGTCCCGCAGGACTGGTTCGACGGTGCCCCCGAGGTGACCGTCGACCGCGAGGAGATCACCGTGGTGGGCGCGCTGCCCTTGCCGGAGACGGCCGAGGGGGCGTCCGACGCCGAGCGGGCGGCGGCGGTGGCCGGCCGCATCAGCGAGTTCCGGGACCGCACCCGCGAGCAGCGCATCCGCATCGCGCGCGAGCTGGAGCACCGCAGCGGGCGCAAGGTCGCCTGGGGCGTCCGGGTGGGCGAGCGCCGCCAGCTGTTCACGACGCTGGCCGTGCCGGTGATGACCCGGCTGCGGCAGCCCGAGCGGCAGGTGCTCGACACCCTCGTCGAGTCCGGGGTGGCCCGCTCCCGCGCCGACGCACTGGCCTGGTGCGTCCGGCTGGTGGGGCGCAACGCCTCGGACTGGCTGACCGACCTCCGCACGGCGATGGACCAGGTGGCGACGGTCCGGGCCCAGGGGCCGGGCGCCTGACGGCGGTGCCGCTCCGGTCAGGACCGCAGCACGACGATGACGACGGCCGCGTACTGGGCGAGGTAGGCCAGCACCACGAGGGTGTGGAACACCTCGTGGAAGCCGAACCACGTCGGGTAGGGGTCGGGCCGCTTGGTCGCGTAGACGATGCCGCCGAGGGTGTAGAGCACCCCGCCCAGCGCGAGCAGGACGAGCACCGCCACCCCGCCGGCGCGGGTGAAGTCGGGCAGGAACCACACCGCGACCCAGCCGAGCGCGATGTAGGTGGGGACGATCAGCCAGCGTGGGGCGTGCGGCCAGATCACCCGGAACGCGACGCCCAGCAGGGCACCGGTCCAGACGATCCACAGCAGTGCGGCGCGTGAGCCGCCCTCGAGCAGCAGGACGGCGAACGGCGTGTACGTCCCGGCGATGATCAAGAAGATGTTGGCGTGGTCGATCCGCCTGAGCACGCCGAGGGTCCGTGGCGACCAGCGGCCGCGGTGGTAGACGGCGCTGCCCGAGAACAGCATGACGGTCGTGACCGTGTAGATGACGGTCGCCGCGATCTCGGCGGCCCCGTGGGAGAGGACGACGAGGACGATGCCGGCGACGAGTGCGACCGGCGCGGTGCCCGCGTGCAGCCAGCCGCGCAGCCGGGGCTTGACCGCCCCCGGGACGTGGGGGGCGGCGTGCTCGACGGCCGCCGCGAGGCGTGCCTCGACGGCGTCCTCGAAGCGCTCGGCCGCCCCGTGGTGGTGGACGAGCCGGTCGTCAGGCTCCATTGCCGCAGTGTAACCTACGTCACCGTAAGTTACCCATGAGTAGCATCGCGTCGCTGGCTCGGTTACCGTGGACGGCATGGTCGCCCCCGGTGTCCCGTCGGTCCGCCTGGGCTGCCTCGACGGCGCCGTCCTGGAGATCACCGCAGAGCCGGTGTGCGACCGGGACGGCGTGCCTTACGAAGCGACCCTCGCCCTCCACGTGGACGGCCGCCCGGCCGGCCGGGTCGGCGAGCACTGCCTGGACGCGCTCG
>JALOLN010000027.1 GCA_025455945.1 Actinomycetes bacterium | reverse complement strand
GCGACGAAGTCCTCGGCGAGCAGGTACTCCCGGGCCCGGACCGCGGTGTAGAACTCCCGGTCGCTGAGCGCGAGGCGGTCCCGACGGGCGTACAGCCCGGCCAGCGCGGCGTCGGCAGCCTCCTCCGCCGCGAGCGCAGCCGCCCAGTCGGCGTCGTCCGGCCGGTGCCCGGTCAGCGCGGCGAGCCGGTCCGCCAGGCCGGCCATCTCGCGGACGAGGTACTCGCGGTCCACCGCCCGCCGGGACCGCGGCGGGTAGTAGGTGAGCACCGGTGGCCGCGGCTGGACGAAGTCGCCGAGCACCGAGCCCATGCCCTGCAGCGCGTCGCAGCCGTGCGGCACGAGGACGGCGTCCACCCGGTCGAACCCCTGCTCGACGAGGAACGCGGTGCCGCGCACGACGATCCCGCAGGTGTAGGCCTGGAAGTGCCGAGCCCCGCGGTCGGGGGGGACGCTGGTCGGCGCCCACACCTCGACGGCGTGGCAGCGGTGGGCGCGCAGCAGCGCCCGCGGGTAGTGGTACGGCAGCGCGGCGACCACCGCCAGCCCGCGGTCCCGCGCCCTGGCCACGGTCTCCGCCCGGCTCGGCGGCGCACTCACGGTCGGCACCGTGCCACCCTCGCAGAGCAGAACGGCCGACCGGAGAGTCCTAGGTCCCCACCCGACCCCAGCCCACCCCCCGTGGCGGTGACGCGGCGGTCGCCAGGGCAGCCACATCGTCACCGCCACGGGGTTACGCTGCGACGATGGAGTGGCTGGACGTCCTCGGCTGGGCGGGCTCCGCGCTCCTCATCTACTCGCTCATGCAGGCCCGGGTGCTGCGCTTCCGGGTGCTCAACCTGCTGGCCTGCGTCATCCTCGTCGTGTTCAACGCCGCCCTCGGCATCTGGCCGATGGTGGCCATGAACCTGGTGCTGTGCGCGATCAACCTGTGGTTCATCCGCTCCCTGCTCCGCCACCGGCACGACGAGCGCGCCTACCAGGTGCTCGAGGTCGGCGCGGACGACGCCTACCTGCAGCACGTGCTGGCCGGGCACGCCGAGGACATCCGGACGTTCTTCCCCCGCTACGACCCGGCGGCTCCGGCGCGCGACCGGACGGCGTACCTGGTGCTCGCGGCCGACGAGACGGCCGGTGTGGTCGTCGTCCGGGACGCCGGGGCGGGCACCGCCCAGGTCGAGCTGGACTACGTCGCCCCCAAGTTCCGGGACTTCTCCCCCGGCGAGTTCGTCTACCGGCGCAGCGGGCTGTTCCAGCGTCGGGGCTTCACCCGGATCGTCACCCCGCCCGGCATGGTGGCGCCCTACTACGACCGGCTCGGGTTCCGCCCCGAGGGCGAGTCCTACGTGCTCGACGTCGCCTGAGCGCGGCACCCGCCCCCGTCCCCCCGACGATCACCTTCTCGCACCCTGTCGTCGTTCCTCGCGCCGCAGAACGCGGCAGGCACGACCGCAGGGTGCGAGAAGGTGATCAGCTCGGGTGAGGGGCGGCCGGACGCGGCCGCCAGAGCCCGGCCCGCCGGCGCAGCCACAGGGACAGGTAGACCAGGGCGACGAGCGCGGGGACCTCGATGAGGGGTCCGATCACCCCCGCCAGGGCCTGCCCCGAGGTCACCCCCCACACGCCGATGCTCACCGCGATCGCGAGCTCGAAGTTGTTGCCGGCCGCGGTGAACGCGACGGTGGCCGTCTTCGGGTAGCCGAGCCGGGAGCGCACGCCGAGGGCGAAGGCCACCCCCCACATCACCGCGAAGTACACCAGCAGCGGGACGGCGATGCTGACCACGGCGACCGGGTCGGAGGTGATCGCCTCGCCCTGCAGCGCGAACATCACGACGATGGTGAACAGCAGCCCGTACAGGGCGAACGGGCTGAGCCGCGGGATGAGCTCGCGCTCGTACCAGTCCCGTCCCCTGGCCCGGATCCCGATCCGGCGGGTCAGGTAGCCGGCCGCCAGTGGGATCCCCAGGAACACCAGGACCGCCTTGGTGATCTCCCACGTGGAGAACACCACGTCCTGGGTGTCCAGGCCCAGCCAGCCGGGGAGGGTCCGCAGGTAGAACGTGCCGAGCAGCGCGTAGGCCAGGATCTGGAACACCGAGTTGATGGCGACGAGCAGCGCACCGGCCTCCCGGTCGCCGCAGGCCAGGTCGTTCCAGATCAGCACCATGGCGATGCAGCGGGCCAGGCCGATGACGATCAGCCCGGTGCGGAACTCGGGGGAGTCGGCCAGGAACACCCACGCCAGGGCGAACATCAGGGCGGGGCCGATGACCCAGTTGAGCAGCAGGGACAGCCACAGCAGCCGCCGGTCGCCGGTGACGTGGCCCATCTCCTCGTACCGCACCTTGGCCAGCACCGGGTACATCATCAGCAGCAGGCCGAGTGCGATCGGCAGCGAGGTCTGCCCCACCTTGACGGCGTCCAGGGCGGTCTGGACGCCGGGGACGGCCCGGCCGAGCAGCAGCCCTCCCGCCATCGCGGCGAGGATCCACGCCGGCAGGTAGCGGTCGAGGACGGACAGCTGGGCGAGGACCGCCGTCTCGTCGGAGGACCGGGTGCTCACCGCGCAGGGGCGATCTCGTCGATCAGTGCCTCGATGCGGGCCCGGATCTCGTCCCGGATCGGGCGGACGGCGTCGACGCCCTTGCCGGCCGGGTCGTCGAGCACCCAGTCCTCGTACCGCTTGCCCGGGAACACCGGGCACACGTCGCCGCAGCCCATGGTGATGACGACGTCGGACTCCTGGACCGCCTCCGTCGTCAGCACCCGTGGCGTGGCCGCGGACATGTCGATGCCCTCCTCGAGCATGGCGGCCACCGCAGCCGGGTTCACGCTCTCCGCGGGCGCCGACCCGGCCGAGCGCACCTCGATGCGGTCGCCTGCCAGGTGGGCGAGGTAGGCGGCCGCCATCTGGGAGCGGCCGGCGTTGTGCACGCACACGAAGAGCACGGACGGCTTGGCGGACGCCGTGGACATCCCGGGCACACCCCCATACATTGACGGCAGTCGATGTCGCTCGCGGCCGAGTCTCGCGCCCGGCATCGACAGTTGTCAATGCGACCACGGGAGGGCGGATGACCGAGGCAGGACCACAGCGTCCGGTCGCGACGCTGGAGGGGCCGGCCTGCTGCCGCAGCGGCCTGGCCGCCCCCCTGGACCGGTCGACCGCCGAGGACCTCGCCCGGCTGCTCAAGGCCGTGGCCGACCCCGCCCGGCTGCAGCTGCTCTCGCTGATCCGGGCCAGCGCCGCGGGCGAGGCCTGCGTCTGCGACCTCACCGAGCCGCTCGGTCTGTCGCAGCCGACCGTGAGCCACCACCTCAAGGTGCTCGCGGAGGCCGGCCTCGTGGTCCGCGAGCGGCGTGGCGCGTGGGCCTGGTACGCGGTCGTGCCCGAGCGCCTCGGGGAGCTGGCCGCCGTCCTACGCTGAACCACTGCAACCAGGGGCCACTGCTTGACAGTTCAACTACCTTCTGTCAGACTCGTGCCATGGCCACGGTCGACGGTGCAGCCGCCCCGACGCGGATGCCCGCGCTCTACCTCGGTCACGGCGCTCCCCCACTCCTGGACGACGTCCGGTGGAGCGGGGAGCTGCGGGCGCTGGCCGAGCGGCTCCCCCGTCCCACCGGGATCCTGATCGTCTCGGCGCACTGGGAGGCGGCCCCGCTGGCCGTTTCCGCAACGGTGGCCGGCACGCCGCTGGTGTACGACTTCGGCGGCTTCGACCCCAGGTACTACCGGATGACCTACCCCACCCCGGACGCCGCGGCGCTGGCCCGCCGGGTCGAGGCCGCCTTCCCCACCGGTCACGGGCCGCACCAGCACCCCCGCCGCGGCCTGGACCACGGCGCCTGGGTGCCGCTGAAGATCATGTACCCGGACGCCGACGTGCCGGTGCTCCAGCTCAGCCTCCCCACCGAGGACCCGGCCACCCTGCTGGCGGTCGGTCGGCGGCTGGCGCCGCTGCGCGACGAGGGCGTCCTGGTCGTCGGGTCCGGGTTCCTCACCCACGGGCTGCCGTTCCTGCGGGACTGGCGCATCGACGCCCTTCCCCCGGGGTGGTCGGTGGAGTTCGACGCCTGGGCGGCGGAGGCGCTGGCCCGCGGTGACGTCGAGGAGCTGGCCGCCTTCCGCACCCGCGCGCCGGGCCTGCCCTACGCCCACCCGACGGTCGAGCACCTCACCCCCCTGTTCGTGACGCTGGGCGCCGCGACCGACGAGACGGCCCCGCCCGAGCAGGTCATCGACGGCTACTGGATGGGGCTGTCCAAGCGCTCGCTGCTCGTGGTCTGACCGGGGGCGGGCACCCGGGCGGTCAGGCCCTCCCGGTCCAGGGCCTGGGCGGTCAGGGTGCGGCCGAGCTCGATGACCTCCGCCGCGCGGTGGAAGTCGAGGCTGCGGCAGGCGTCCTTGGGCACCGTCACGAGGACGTCCGGCGGCAGCCCGGCGAGCCGGTATCGGGTCAGCACGGTCTGCATGGCCTCCAGCGACAAGGTCATGACGTCGAACCGGCCGAGCCGGGAGCGCGGCCCCTCGGCGGTCGCCTCCGCCCCCTGCACCGCCCCCTCCCCGCGGCCGCCCCCCAGGTCCACGGCGATGCGGACGTCGGCCGGCACCGACGCCAGCGGCGCGATCGGGACCGGGTCGAGCAGCCCCCCGTCGACGAGGAGCCGCCCGTCCACCACCGCCGGTGCGACCACCCCGGGGATCGCGATCGAGGCGCGCACCGCCAGGTCCAGCGGACCCCGCTGGAACCACACCTCACGGCGCGCGTGCAGGTCGGTGGCCACCGCGGTGAACGGGACGGGGAGGTCCTCGATGCGCACGTCGCCGGCCAGCTCGTGCAGCACGGCCAGCACCCGCTCCACCCGGGCCGCCCCCGTCGTCCGGGGGGTGGGCGCGAGCAGCCGGACGACGTCGAGCTGGGACAGCCCGCGCGCCCAGGCGACGAACTCCGAGAGTCGTCCGGCCGCGCTGAGCCCTCCGACCAGGGCGCCCATCGACGTGCCGGCGATGCCCACGACCTCGAAGCCGCGCTCGTGGAGCACCTCGACCGCGCCGACGTGCGCGTACCCGCGGGCACCGCCGCTGCCCAGCGCCAGGGCGACGCGCCGCGGCCGGCCCGCGGCGGGGACGTCGCCGGGCGAGGTCATCCGGCGGCGGCCGCGAGCAGCTCGCGGACCTGGGCGGCGGTGGGCACCCGGCCCGAGACCACGACCTGCTCGTCGACGACGAGGGCGGGCGTGGCCATGACGCCGTACCCGACGATCGTGGGGTAGTCCTCGACCTTGACGATGGTGGCCTCGAGCTCGAGGGCGTCGACGGCCTCCCGGGTGACGCGCTCGAGGCTGTGGCAGTTGGCGCAGCCGGGGCCGAGCACCTTGATGATCATGGCTGTGTCCTTACGTCGCGAGGATGAGGTTGAACAGGTAGCCGACCGCCACGATCCCGGTGGCGACCGTCCCCACGAACGCGGCGAGCAGGGGCGGCCTGAGCACCCGGCGGAGCAGGATCAGCTCGGGCAGCGAGAGCGCGACGACGCTCATCATGAAGGCGAGCAGGGTGCCCATCGGCAGCCCCTTCGCGTACAGGGCCTCCACCATCGGCATGATCCCGGCGGCATTGGAGTACAGCGGCACCCCGATCCCCACGGCGACCAGGACCCCGAAGGCGTTCCCAGGACCGGCGTAGGTGGTGAAGAAGTCGGTGGGCACCCATCCGTGGATCACCGCGCCCACCCCGATGCCGACGAGCAGGTAGGGCCAGATCCTGCGCAGGATCGTGCCGACCTCCTCCACTCCCATCTGGATGCGCTGGTCGAAGGTCAGACCGGCGGTGGAGTCGACGACCTGTCCGCCCAACGTGGTCTCGAACACGAACGGCTCCACCCACCGCTGGACGCCGAGCCGGCCGAGCAGCCAGCCGGCTACGACCGCGACGGTGAGGCCGGCGGCCACGTAGACCGCGGTGACCTGCCAGCCGAACAGGCCGAAGAGCAGGCCGATCGCGACCTCGTTGACCAGCGGGCTGGCGATGAGGAAGCTCAGGGTCACCCCGATCGGCACCCCCGCGGCGACGAACCCGATGAACGCCGGTACCGCGCTGCACGAGCAGAACGGGGTCACCACCCCCAGTCCGGCCGCCATCACGTTGCCGACCCCCTCGCGCCGGCCGCCCAGCAGCGCCCGGGTGCGCTCGATGCTCATGTAGGAGCGCAGCACGGTGATGACGAAGATGATCCCGACCAGCAGCAGGACGATCTTGACCGTGTCGTAGAGGAAGAAGTGCACCGTCTCGGTGAGCCGGGCGTCCGGCTCCAGGCCGAGGACGTCGTAGAGCACCAGGTCCCACAACCACCCGTTCACCCAGTACGCGGTCGCCCACAGCGCCGTGCCAGCGGCCAGGGCCGCCCCCTGGCCGCGCCGGGAGGCCGGCAGCCGTTCGGCGATGCTCACCGTCGGCGCCTCCTCACCCGACCAGCGGCAGGGCCGCGCGCAGCCGTTCCGCGGCCGAGTCGCTCAGCGTGTAGTCCACCCAGCGGCCCCGCCGGGCGGTGACGACCAGACCGGCCTCGCGCAGCACGCGCAGGTGGTAGCTGAGCAGGTTCGGCGCGACGGGCACGATCCGCTGCAGCTCGCACACGCACGCGGTTCCGGCGCCGAGCCGCGCCAGCAGCCGCCATCGGACCGGGTCGGCCGCGACGGCGAGCAGGGCGGGAGCCGGGTCGGTGCCGGTGGCCGACGAGGACACCTCAACCGCCGTTGGTGCAACCATGGTTGAAGCGTGCGCCCGCGGCCGCGGCGCAGGCAGGGCCCAAGGTCCCGCCGTCCCGGCGCCTACCCGGTCAGGGCCCGGACGACGCGGGACGGGCTGGGCCGGCCGAGCACCCCCGCGAGCCAGCTGCTCGTGGCGACCAGCCGCTCGAGGTCGACCCCGGTCCGCACCCCGAGGCCGTCGAGCATCCACACCAGGTCCTCGGTCGCCAGGTTTCCCGTCGCCGACTTCGCGTAGGGGCACCCGCCCAGACCACCGGCGGAGGAGTCGACGGTCCGCACCCCCGCCTCGAGGGCAGCCAGCGTGTTGGCCAGGGCCTGCCCGTAGGTGTCGTGGAAGTGGACGCCGACGACGTCGAGGTCCACGCCCGCGGCCGACAGCCCGCCGAGCAGTGTCCGCACGTGCCCGGGCGTCCCCACCCCGATCGTGTCGCCCAGCGACACCTCGGAGCAGCCGAGCTCGAGCAGCCGGGCCACGGCCCGGACAACCTGGTCGACGGGGACGTGGCCCTCCCACGGGTCCCCGAAGCACATCGACAGGTAGCCGCGGACGCCGACCCCCGCGGCCAGCGACGCAGCGACGACGGGGGCGAGCATCGCGTACTGCTCGTCCAGGCCACGGTTGAGGTTGCGCCGCGCGAAGGACTCGGTGGCGCTGGCGAAGACGGCCACGTCGCGGACGCCGCAGTCCAGCGCACGGACCAGCCCCCGCTCGTTGGGGACCAGGACGGGGTAGCGCACGCCGTCCCGGCGGTGCAGGCCGGCCAGCACCTCGGCGGCGTCGGCGAGCTGCGGCACCCACTCGGGGCGCACGAAGCTGGTCACCTCGACGACCGGCAGCCCCGCGGCGACGAGCCGCTCGACGAGCTCGCGCTTGGCCTCGGTGGGGACGAGCCCGGGCTCGTTCTGCAGCCCGTCCCGCGGGCCGACCTCCCAGACGACCACCTCGGGCGGCAGGCCCGGCAGCGGCTCCCGCTGCGGCGAGCGGAGGGTCATGGGGCCTCCCCCACCGTGACGACGGCCAGGACCTCGTCCATGCGCACCTGCTGGCCGACCCGGACCCTGACCTCCGTGACGGTGCCGTCGACGGGTGCGGCCAGGGTGTGCTCCATCTTCATCGCCTCGACCGTCACCAGCGGCTGACCGGTGCGCACCCGGTCCCCGGCCGTGGCCGCGACCGCGATGACGACCCCCGGCATCGGGCTGCGCACCGGGCCGCCCGCCCCGCCGGTCCCCGCGGACCGGTCGGCGCTGAGCCGGTCCTCCTCGGCCAGCGCCCAGGTCTGCCCGTCGGCCGCGAACCAGACCGTGCCCCCCGCGGCGGCGCGGGCGTAGCGCCGGGTCTCCCCGGCCATCGTGACGACCAGCTCACCCCGGTCGACCCACACCGCCGCCGGGACCGGCTCGGCCGCGCCCACAGCGACCAGGGCGCGCTCCGGCCGGCCCTGGACGGCGACGTCCACCGGCTCGCCCGCCCCGGCGCGGATCCGCCACGAGGCCCAGGCGCGGCCACCCGGCCGCCAGCCGGACGGCACGTCCCACGGGTCCACGACCGCACCGGCCGGGGTGATCTCCAGCAGCCGGTCGAGGGCTGCCGCCACGAGCACGTGGTCGGGGACCCGGCCCGGGTGGGCGGCGCCGAGCCGCTCGACCAGCCCGGTGTCCAGCCGACCGGCCTGCACGTCCTCGTCGGCGAGCAGGCTGCGCAGGAACGCGACGTTCGTGCCGACCCCGAGCAGCACCGTCTGGCGCAGCGCGCCGTCGAGACGCCGCAGGGCCGACGCCCGGTCCGGGGCCCATGCCACCACCTTGGCCAGCATGGGGTCGTAGTCGCTGCCGACGACGTCCCCCTCCTGCACACCGGAGTCCACCCGCACGCCGACCCCGCGGGGCTCGCGCAGCAGCAGCACCCGGCCACCGGTGGGCAGGAAGCCGCGGCCGGGGTCCTCGGCGTACACCCGGGCCTCCACGGCGTGGCCGTCGAGGTGGACGTCGTCCTGGCCGAGCGGCAGCGGCTCACCGGCGGCGACCCGCAGCTGGAGCTCGACGAGGTCCAGCCCGGTGACCAGCTCGGTGACCGGGTGCTCGACCTGCAGCCGGGTGTTCATCTCCAGGAAGAAGAACTCGTCCGGGCGCTCCCCGGACACGATGAACTCCACGGTGCCCGCGCCGGCGTAGCCGACCGAGCGGGCCACGTCGACCGCCGCGGCGCCCATCCGTGCCCGGGTGGCCCCGTCGATCAGCGGCGACGGCGCCTCCTCGACGACCTTCTGGTGGCGGCGCTGCAGGCTGCACTCCCGCTCGCCGAGGTGGACCACGGCACCGTGCAGGTCGGCGAGCACCTGGATCTCGATGTGCCGCGGCCGCTCCACCCAGCGCTCCACGAGCAGGGCGTCGTCGCCGAACGCCCCCCGCGCCTCGCGGCGGGCCGAGACCAGCGCGGCGGGCAGGTCCGCGGCCTCGGCCACCCGGCGCATGCCCTTGCCGCCGCCGCCCGCCGACGGCTTCAGCAGCACCGGGAACCCGATCGTCCGTGCCGCTGCCACGACGTCCTCGTCGGAGAGCCCCGGCTCGTGCCGGCCGGGGACGACGGGGACGCCCGCCGCCTCCACCGTGCGCTTGGCCCGGATCTTGTCGCCCATCGCCTCGATGGCGGCGACCGGTGGGCCGACGAACACCAGCCCCGCCTTCGCGCAGGCGCGCGCGAACTCGACGTTCTCGGAGAGGAAGCCGTACCCCGGGTGGACCGCCTCGGCGCCGCTGCGCAGCGCGGCGTCCAGCACCCGCTCGATCGACAGGTAGCTCTCGGCCGCCGGGGCGGGGCCGAGGCGGACTGCGTCGTCCGCCTCGCGCACGTGCCGGGCACCGGCGTCGACGTCACTGAAGACCGCAACCGACCGGATGCCCAGGGCGCGCAGCGTGCGCAGGACGCGCACCGCGATCTCGCCCCGGTTGGCGACGAGGACGGTGCCGAACAGCGGGCGCGTCATCTCGCCCTCACATCCGGAAGACGCCGTAGGACACCGGGGGCACCGGGGCGTTCGCGCAGACCGACAGCGCCAGGCCGAGCACGGTCCTGGTGTCCGCCGGGTCGATGACGCCGTCGTCCCAGAGCCGCGCCGTCGCGTAGTACGGATTGCCGGCGCGCTCGTACTGCTCCCGGATCGGTGCCTTGAACTCCTCCTCGGCGTCGGCGGACCACTCCTGCCCGCGCGCCTCGATCTGCTCACGGCGGACGGTGGCCAGCACCGAGGCCGCCTGCTCGCCCCCCATGACGGAGATCCGGGCGTTGGGCCAGGTCCACAGGAAGCGCGGCGAGTAGGCCCGCCCGCACATCGAGTAGTTGCCGGCGCCGAACGACCCCCCGATGACGACGGTGAGCTTGGGCACCCGCGCGCAGGCGACCGCGGTGACCATCTTCGCGCCGTGCTTGGCGATGCCGCCCGCCTCGTAGTCGCGGCCCACCATGAAGCCGGAGATGTTCTGCAGGAACAGCAGCGGGATCGTCCGTTGGTCGCACAGCTCGATGAAGTGGGCGCCCTTGAGCGCGGCTTCGGAGAACAGGATGCCGTTGTTGGCGACGATCCCCACCGGGTGGCCGTGGATCCGGGCGGTCCCGGTGACGAGCGTCGTCCCGTACTCGGCCTTGAACTCCAGGAAGCGGCTGCCGTCGACGAGCCGGGCGATGACCTCCCGGACGTCGTACGGCGTCCGGGTGTCCGGCGGGACGACGCCGTACAGGTCCTCGACCGGGTAGGCGGGCTCGTCCGTCGGCGCCACGGGCCACGGCGGCGGGGTCCGGGGGCCGAGCGTCGACACGATCTCGCGGACGATCTGCAGCGCGTGCGCGTCGTTCTCGGCGAGGTGGTCGGTGACCCCGGAGACCCGGGAGTGCAGCTCGCCGCCACCGAGCTCCTCCGCGGTGACGACCTCCCCCGTCGCCGCCTTCACCAGCGGCGGCCCCCCGAGGAAGATCGTCCCCTGGTTGCGCACGATGACGGCCTCGTCGCTCATCGCGGGCACGTAGGCCCCGCCCGCGGTGCACGAGCCGAGCACCGCGGCGATCTGCGGGATGCCCTGCGCGGACATCGTCGCCTGGTTGTAGAAGATGCGGCCGAAGTGGTCCCTGTCGGGGAAGACCTCGTCCTGCAGCGGCAGGAACGCCCCGCCGGAGTCGACGAGGTACACGCAGGGCAGGCGGTTCTGCAGCGCCACCTCCTGGGCACGCAGGTGCTTCTTCACGGTGAGCGGGTAGTACGTCCCGCCCTTGACCGTGGCGTCGTTCGCCACGACCAGGCACTCCCGGCCCGAGACGCGGCCGACCCCCGTGATGATGCCGGCGCCGGGAGCCTCCCCGCTGTACAGGTCGTGGGCGGCCAGGGGGGACAGCTCGAGGAAGGGCGACCCGGCGTCGAGCAGGTCGTCGATGCGGCGGCGGGGCAGCAGCTTGCCGCGGGCGGTGTGCCTGGCCCGGGCCTGCTCCGGGCCACCGCGCGCGGCGGCGGCGAGGTGCCGGCGCAGGTCGGCGGCGAGCGAGCGGTTCTCCTCGTCGGCGGTCCGGAACGCCGCCGCGGACGGGTCGATCCGGGTCGGCAGGACCGGGGGGGCGACGACCACGACCCCATGCTAGGCCCGCGTAACGGTGACGATGTGGCCACCTTGGCGGCCACATCGTCACCGCCACGGCAGGATGGCGCCCATGAACCCGGTGACCGCAGCCGACGTCGCGCGGATGACCGACGCGCTGTACATCGACGGGCCCTGGCGGGGCCGCAAGTCCACGAAGTTCTGGACGCTGCTCGTCCTCGCCGCCGTCATCGCCACCGCCGGGGTGATAGCTGACTCCACGGCCACCGTCATCGGAGCGATGATCGTGGCCCCGCTGATGACCCCGATCCTCGGCACCGCCCTCGCCGTCGTCATGGCCGACCGCCGCCACCTGCTGCTCAGCGTCGGCTACGTGCTCGGCGGTGCGCTGGCGGTCGTCGGCATCGCGTTCGCCATGGGCCTGGCCATCTCGACCCCCGACGGTTTCGCGTCCAACACCCAGGTCGCCGCACGGATCAGCCCACGGCTCATCGACCTCGTCGCGGCACTGGCCACCGGGACTGTCGGCGCCTTCGCGCTGGTCCGCTCGGACATCTCCGACACCCTGCCCGGCGTCGCCATCGCGATCTCGCTGGTGCCACCGCTCGCCGTCGTCGGGCTGCTGCTCGAGGTGGGCGACTACCAGGCCGCGACGGGCGCCGCGCTGCTCTTCGGCACCAACGTGGCCGCGATCGTCGCCACCGGAACGGCGGTGCTGCTCGGCTACCGGGTCCGCGAGGTGGCCCGGTCTGCCGGGCTCGGCGTCGGCGTCCTCACCGGACGCACCCTGCTGGCCGTCGTCGCCCTCGTCGTCGTGGTCACGATCCCGCTGGCCGCGGGCAGCGCGGCGGTCGCGGCCGACCAGTCGCTGGCGGCGCAGACCCTCCCCGTGGCGAAGCGCTGGGCGGGCGCCTCGGGCTGGCAGGTCGAGTCGCTGGAGGCCAAAGCCGGCGCCGTCTACGTCGTGGCCATCGGCCCCGCCCCCGCCCCGGAGCCCGGGGCGCTGCGCCGGCTGATGAACATCGAGGGTCTCGGCGGTGCCGAGCTGAACGTCGAGCTCGTCGACGGGGGCGCGTACCTGTGCCGCCCGGAAGCGGTGGTGTGCACCAGGCCGAAGCCCACAGAATGACCCCGTGACCGACGCGAGGCCGACCGAGACCCCCGTCCCCCTGACCGCCGAGGAGCTCCGGCTGCGCGCCGCCGACAGGGAGGGCGTGCCGTGGCGGAGGTGGGGGCCCTACCTGTCGGAGCGGCAGTGGGGAACCGTGCGGGAGGACTACTCCGACAACGGCGACGCCTGGAGCTACTTCACCCACGACCAGGCCCGCTCGCGCGCCTACCGCTGGGGGGAGGACGGCATCGCGGGCGTGAGCGACGACCACCAGCGGCTCTGCCTGGCGCTGGCGCTGTGGAACGGCGTGGACCCCATCCTCAAGGAGCGGCTGTTCGGCCTCACCAACGCCGAGGGCAACCACGGTGAGGACGTCAAGGAGTACTACTTCTTCGTCGACGCGACGCCCACGCACTCGTACCTGCGGGAGATCTACAAGTACCCCCAGCGGGAGTACCCGTATGCCGACCTGGTGCAGACGAACCGTGATCGCAGCCGGCACGAGATGGAGTACGAGCTGCTCGACACGGGAGTCTTCGACGACGACCGCTACTTCGACGTCGAGGTCGAGTACGCCAAGGCCGGCCCCGACGACCTGCTCATGAGGGTGACGGCGCACAACCGCGGCCCCGAGCCTGCGCCGCTGCACCTGCTGCCGACGCTGTGGTTCCGCAACACGTGGTGGCGCGGTGGCCGGGAGGCCCGCCCCTCGCTGCGTGCCGTGTCCGACGGGGTGGTGCGCGCCGAGCACCCCCGGCTGGGCACCCACACCCTGCTGGTCGACGCCGGTGCCCGCCTGTTGTTCTGCGAGAACGAGACCAACGAGACCCGCGTCTTCGGCTCGGCCGCCACGACCCCCTACCCCAAGGACGGCGTCAACGACCACGTGGTCGGCGGGCTGCCCACGGTGAACCCCGACCGCACGGGTACCAAGGTCGCGGCGCACTGGGTGGCCGAGGTCCCCGCCGGCGGGTCGGTCACCGTGCGGGTCCGGCTCGTCGCCGGCGACGTCGACCCCACGTCCCCCTTCGGGCCGCAGTTCGACGCGCTGGTGGCGCAGCGGCGGGCGGAGTGCGACGAGTTCTACGAGTCCGTCACCCCGGAGGCCCTGGACGCCGACCGACGCTCGGTGCTGCGCCAGGCCCTGGCCGGGATGATCTGGTCCAAGCAGTACTACGAGTACGACGTGGACCGGTGGCTGCGCGAGCGGGCGCCAGGGGCAGCCGCCCCAGGGACGCCCGGCCGCAACGTCCAGTGGTCGCACATGCGCAACCGGCACGTGATCTCCATGCCGGACACCTGGGAGTACCCGTGGTACGCGGCCTGGGACCTCGCCTTCCACGTCCTGCCCCTGGCCATCGTCGACCCGGCGTTCGCCCGCCAGCAGGTCGAGCTCATGCTCACCGACGCCTACCTGCACCCCTCCGGCCAGCTGCCCGCCTACGAGTGGAACTTCGGGGACGTCAACCCCCCGGTGCACGCGTTCGCCACCATGTTCGTCTACTTCAACGACAAGTACCGGACCGGCACCCCGGACCTCGACTTCCTGCGCTCCGCCTTCCACAAGCTGCTGCTCGTCTTCACCTGGTGGGTCAACCGCAAGGACCCGTCCGGGCGCAGCGTGTTCGAGGGCGGCTTCCTCGGCCTGGACAACATCGGCGTCTTCGACCGCTCCAGCTCGCTGCCCACCGGCGGCCGCCTCGAGCAGGCCGACGGCTCGGCCTGGATGGGGTTCTTCAGCCTCAACATGCTCGAGATGGCCGTGGAGCTGACGCTGCACGACAGCTCGTACGCCGACTACGTGCTGAAGTTCCTCCGGCACTTCCTCCAGATCGCCGCAGCCACCGACGTGCCGGGCAAGGGGCCCGAGGAGATCTGGGACGAGGAGGACGGCTTCTTCTACGACGTGCTGCGGCTGCCCGACGGCAGCGGTCTGCGCCTGAAGGTGCGCTCGATGGTGGGCCTGCTCCCGCTCGCCGCGACCGCCACCATCCCGACGAGCATGCTCGAGGCCTACCCGGAGCTGGTGGCCGAGGCCGCCGACCTCTTGCGCCGCCACGAGGACATGCTCGAGCGGATCGCCGACCCGCTCGTGCCGGGGCCGACCGGTGCGCGCCTGCTCGCCGCCGTCAACGAGCAGAAGCTGCGGCGGATCCTCGCCCGCATGCTCGACGAGGAGCGGTTCCTGTCGCCGCACGGGCTGCGCGCCCTGTCGCGCTGGCACCTGGACCACCCGTACACCTTCGACGTCCACGGCGAGCGCCTGGTGGTCGCCTACGAGCCCGCCGAGTCCACCTCCGGCATGTTCGGCGGCAACTCCAACTGGCGTGGCCCGGTGTGGCTGCCGGTGAACGCGATCATCATCCGCGCGCTGCTCCAGATGGCGGCCTACCACGGCGACTCCTTCCGCATCGAGTACCCGACCGGGTCCGGCGTCGAGCACACCCTCAGGGAGATCGCCACCGACCTCGCCGATCGGGTCACCACGATCTTCACCGTGGGCGCCGACGGCCGTCGGCCGGTGTACGGCGGGAGCGAGAAGTTCCAGGCCGACCCGCACTGGCGCGACCTCGTCCTGTTCTACGAGTACTTCCACGGCGACAACGGCGCCGGGCTCGGCGCCAGCCACCAGACCGGCTGGACCGGGCTGGTCGCCGTGTTCCTCCAGCTGCTCCCCCGGCTGAGCGCCGGGACGGCCGACGTCAGCCTGCAGTGGCCGCTGGCCGTCCCCTACCGCCGCCCCCTGCCCGACGACGGCTGATGACCGGCGCCGCGGAACCGTTCACCAGGCTGGTGGTCGACGCCACCGGGCCGGTGGGCCGCCTGCGGCTGAACCGTCCCGAGCGGCTCAACGCCCTCGACCCGACGACGTTCGAGGAGCTGGTCCGCGCCGCGCAGCTGTTCGACGCCGCCCCTGACGTCCGGGTGGTGGTGGTCAGCGGCGCCGGTCGGGCGTTCTGCGCCGGCTTCGACCTGACGGCGCTGGCCGACGCGCGCCGGACGCCGCGGGAGACGGCCGACCTCGGTCGCCTGCTGGCGGAGGCGGTCACCGGGATGCGCGCCGTCACGGTGGCGGCCGTGCAGGGCGCCTGCATCGGCGGCGGCGTCGTGCTCGTCAGCTGCTGCGACCTGCGCGTGGCCGCGGCCGACGCCCGCTTCGCCCTGCCCGAGGCGGCCCTCGGGATCCCGCTGGGCTGGGGCGGTGTCCCCCGCCTGGTCCGTGAGATCGGCCCCGCCGCGACGAAGGACCTCGTGCTCACCTGCCGGGAGGTCGACGCCGAGGAGGCGCATCGGCTGGGGCTGCTGAACCGGGTGGTGCCGCCGGCCGACCTGGGGGCGGCCGCCGACGAGCTGGCGCACCTCGTCGCGTCCCGGCCGGCCGCGGTCCTCACGGCGACGAAGCGGCAGGTCAACGCGGTGGCGGAGGAGCTCGCCTCGACCGCAGGCGCCGCCGGGGACGCCGACCTGCTCCTGACGAGCCTCGCCGACCCCGAGGCGGCAGCCGCGCGCAGCCGGTACCTGTCCACCCGCCGGGTCACATACCCCTAGGGGTATACTGGTCTCCTACTCGACGTCCACCCAGGAGGTTCCGCTGATGTGCAGCCCGGCCCGGTGCCGCAGGTGCCACAAGATCACGTACTCGGGGTGCGGGATGCACGTCCAGCAGGTCCTCGCCGGGGTGCCCGTCGAGCAGCGCTGCTCCTGCTAGCGGACGCCTCCGCCGGGCACGCTCTGCCAGCTCAGCGTGACGGGTCCGCAGGACTGCGGCCTGGTGTACCCGGCGATGGACGACCCCGAGCTGCGCGCGCTGCTGCGCCAGGCTCCAGGCGCAGCTGCGCGGTGACCCGCCGGACCACCGCCTCGGGCACCTTGAGGACCCTGCGGTCGTAGGTGAGCAGGCCGTTGGTCTCGTCCTCGA
>JALOLN010000155.1 GCA_025455945.1 Actinomycetes bacterium | reverse complement strand
GGGCCGCCGACCATTGAGGTGCTGAACTTCCCCGCGCGGACGTCTGCGGCCTTCGCCGGCCGGGACAACGACCGCTTCCCGGCGTTCGCGCCGAACAACCGCTACGTGCTGTTCAGTACGGCCGCGTCCGGGACCGCGCAGATCTGGCGCGCCGACCTCGACGGGGCCAACCGCAAGAAGATCACCAGCGGCTACCAGCCGACCTGGCAGCCCCGCCCCTGACGACCCGCCACGGCTGAGCGGACCGTCGTCCTGCCGTCGGTCGCTGCAGCCCGGCGAGGACGTTCGCCCCTTGGCCGCGGTCCCCTGACGACGAACGATTGTCTGAGGGGACACCAAGGAGGTGTCGGGATGATGACCGGAGTTGCCTGGCGGCTCAGTCGGGTCGTGGTCATGGTGCTGGGCGCAGTGCTCGTGTCGGGTCTGGCGATGCCACCGGCGGCTGCCACGAGCGACGGCGACGGGTCCGCCTGCACCGAGGGACGCGTGACGGTCTCCTTCGACCGGGACGCATTCCTGGCGGTCGCGCGCGTCAAGGCCACCCAGGACTTCGCCGAGCCGATCGCCTTCCCCCCGGAGAAGCGCACCGCGATGTTCTCCGGCGTGAAGTTCTGGTCCATGGACGAGGTCAGCCCGTCGTGGGGGGTCTCCGACGGCGCGCTGTGGCGGACCTTCGCCGGCACCGGAGGCCCGAACGACACGGCTGACGTGGCCATCTCGTTCCGCAGTGGCGGAGCCGTTCGCTGGTTCGGTATGCACGTGTACCCGGTCGGGACCGCCGGCGGGTTCGTCGTGAAGATCGTGGAGACCAACGGAACCGTGACGAAGGAGCGCCTCCCCGACGTGCGCGCGCCGTACGTCGGCGTGCACAGCCGGTGCGGCATCGCGCGCGTGGTGCTGACCCAGCCGCCGGAGCTCAACGACGGCTACCAGAACTTCGCCATCGACGATGTTGCGCGCAGCTACATCATGGTCGGGTGACCGGGCGGATCGTCACCTCGCGACACCGGGTGGGCGATACTGGGTTCGAACCAGTGACCTCCTCGGTGTGAACGAGGCGCTCTACCACTGAGCCAATCGCCCGATCAGCGGCGATCACCTTACCCCACCGATGCGAACCAATCGCGCGGGCCGTCGAGCGTCGGACCGTACTCCACGAGGTACCAGGCGCCGACCGCCAGGACCGCCACGGCCGCCAGCGACGTCAGTGCGAGGTTGCGTCTCCGCACGGCGGGGTCCGTGGCCCGGTCCCGAGCCCGTTGGGCCCACTCCTTCGCCCGCGACAACAGGTTGTGCGCCCAGGCGTACTCGCTGGCCAGGATCGCCAGCCCCACGAAGATCGCCGCCCACCCCGGGCCGGGGACCACGAGCATGATCAGCCCGGCGACGATGACGGCCGAGCCGAGGCCCAGCACGGACGCCCGCCACACCAGGTCCGCGGCCCGGTTCGCCCGGGCCCGCTCACGCACCCGGCGGTGCCAGCGCAGCCGGACTCCGGCGTCGGACGCCGCGGGGTCGGCGGCCTCCGACGGAGCTGCGACCGGGTCGGGGTGTGCCACGTCTCACACGGTAACCAGGCGTGCCGCCCTCTGCGCAAGGCGCACCATGGATTGACATCCCCTCGATCGACCCCCCGGAGCTCCCGCATGCCCCTGTCCGCCGTCACACGGTCACTCGAGCTGAGGCTCGTCGTGTCGGGGGTCGACGCCCTGCCCGTCCAGGCCGACCTGCGCTACGAGCCGGCCGACCCCTACGCCGTGCACGCCACCTTCTGGGTGGACGGCGCCGCGACGCGATGGGTCTTCGGTCGCGACCTGCTCGCCGACGGCCTGGTCACCCCCTCCGGCGAGGGCGACGTCGGGGTCTGGCCGTCCCAGTCCGGTGGCCGCCCGGTGGTCTGCCTGTCCCTCAGCTCCCCGGCCGGGCATGCGCTCCTGGAGGCCGAGCAGGACGACGTGGTCGAGCTCGTCCGGGAGATGTACGTCGCCGTCCCGGCCGGCGACGAGGCCCGCCACCTCTCGCTGGACGCCGTCATCGACCGGCTGCTCGACCGCTAGGTCGGCACCCCGCCGACCACGGTCCGTCGCACCGGCCGGCCGCCGAGGTGCGCCACCAGGTCCGCCTCGTGCTCGGCGTCGAGGACGACGAGGTCCCCGCAGGCACCCACGCCCAGATGGCCCCGGTCGGCGTGCCGCAGCGCGTGCGCGGCCCCCAGCGTCGCCGCCCGGAAGGCCTCCGCCACCGACAGCCCCATCTGCAGGCAGGCCAGCTGGATGACGTAGGGCATCGACTCGCACCACGACGTCCCCGGGTTGCAGTCCGTCGCCAGCGCCAGCTCGACGCCGGCCTCGCGCAGGACGGCGGCGTGCCCCCATGCCCCGCTGCGCAGCGACAGCGTCACGGTTGGCAGCAGCACGCCGACGACACCGGCGGCCGCCATCGCGCGGGCGTCGTCCGCGCTGACGTGCTCGAGGTGGTCGGCGCTGGCGCAGCCGGTCTCGGCCGCGAGCCCCGCCGCGCCGGTCCAGGCGATCTCCTCGGCGTGCAGCCGCAGTCCCAGCCCGTTTGCCGCGCCGGCCTGCAGCACCCGCCGGGCCTCGTCGACGGTGAACACCCCGCGGTCACAGAAGACGTCGACCCACCGCGCCCCGGCGGCCGCCGCGAGCGGCACCGTGGCCACGACCTCGTCGAGGTACTCGGCGCGGTTCCGACCGGCCGGGACGACGTGCGCCCCGAGATAGGTGGACTCCAGCCGGACCGGCTGCTCGGCCGCGAGCCGGTGCACCAGACGTAGCAGCCGCAGCTCGGCGTCGGGCGTGAGGCCGTACCCGCTCTTGACCTCCATGGACGTCGTCCCGTGCGCCAGGGCCACCGCCAGGCGGGCCCGGGCCAGCGCCACCAGCTCGTCGTCCGACGCGGCCGTCGTCGCACCCACCGTCGTCCGGATGCCGCCCCCGTCGTACGGGAGGCCGGCCAGCCGGGCGACGAACTCCTCGCGGCGGCTGCCCGCGAACACCAAGTGGGTGTGCGGGTCGACGAACCCGGGGACCACGCAGGCGCCGCCGGCGTCCAGCTCGGGCAGGTCGGGCAGGTCGGGCAGGTCGGGCAGGTCCGCCGCCGAACCGGTCCAGGCCACCCGGCCGTCGCGGACGAGCACGGCCGCGTCCGGCACCGGCTCGCCGGCCATCGTGAGCAGGCGGCCGATGCCTCGGACGAGCAGGTTCGCCCCGCTCACTCCGGCTGCCACCCGGGCGCGTGCGTCCCGTCGAGCATGGGGATCCGGATCCCGACGGTGCGCGCGGTGTCGACCGCGATGGAGTAGCCCGCGTCGGCGTGCCGGAGCACACCCATCCCCGGGTCGTTGGTGAGCACCCGCGTCACCGCGTCGTGGCCGGCGTCCGTGCCGTCAGCCACGACCACGACCCCCGCGTGGATCGACTTGCCGATCCCCACCCCGCCGCCGTGGTGGACCGACACCCAGGTGGCTCCCGACGCCGTGTTGAGCAGCGCGTTGAGCACCGGCCAGTCGGCCACGGCGTCCGTGCCGTCGAGCATGCCCTCGGTCTCCCGCTCCGGGGAGGCGACCGACCCGGCGTCGAGGTGGTCGCGGCCGATGACGATCGGGGCGGACACCGCACCAGTGCGCACCAGGTCGTTGAACGCCTGGCCCGCCCGGTGCCGCTCCCCGTAGCCGACCCAGCAGATCCGCGACGGCAGGCCCTGGCCCTTGACCCGTTCGCGGGCGAAGGGGACCCAGCGCTGCAGCGCGTCGTCGTCGGGGAAAGCGGCGAGCATCGCGTCGTCGGTGGCCGCGAGGTCGGCGGCGGCCCCGGACAGGCAGGCCCAGCGGAACGGCCCGGCGCCCCTGGCGAACAGCGGTCGGATATACGCCAGGACGAACCCCGGGTAGGCGAAGGCGTCGTCGAACCCGGCGTCCCGGGCCTGCCCGCGCAGCCCGTTGCCGTAGTCGAACACGACGGCGCCGCCGTGCAGGAAGTCGACCATCGCCCGGCAGTGCTCGGCCATCGCGACCGTCGAGCGCTCGACGTACTCGCTCGGCTTGGCGGCACGCAGCTCCAGGGCCTCCTCGTAGGTCATGCCGTTGGGCACGTAGCCGTTGAGCGCATCATGGGCGGAGGTCTGGTCGGTGACGATGTCCGGCCGCCATCCGCGCCGCACCAGCTCGGGCAGCACGTCGGCGCAGTTGGCGACGACCGCGACGGAGAGCGGGCGGCCCCCGGCCCGAGCGGCGTCCACCCGGGCCAGCCCGTCGTCCAGGGAGCCGGCGATCTCGTCGAGGTAGCCGTGGTCGAGACGTCGCTGGGCCCGCCAGGGGTCCACCTCGACGCACAGCGCGACACCGCCGTTGCCGGTCACCGCCAGCGGCTGGGCACCGCCCATCCCGCCGAGCCCGCCGGTGAGGGTCACGGTGCCGCGCAGCGAGCCGCCGAAGTGCTGGTTGGCGACCTCGCCGAAGGTGGCGTAGGTGCCCTGGAGGATCCCCTGCGTGCCGATGTAGATCCACGACCCGGCCGTCATCTGGCCGTACATCATCAGGCCGGCCTCCTCGAGCTCCCGGAAGTGCTCCGGCGTGGCCCAGCGCGGCACGAGCAGCGAGTTGGCGATGAGCACCCTCGGGGCGAGGGCGTGGGTGCGGACGACGCCGACGGGCTTGCCCGACTGGACCAGCAGGGTGTCCTCGGGGCCCATCTCGCGCAGCGAGCCGACGATGGCGTCGAACGCGGCCCAGCTGCGGGCCGCCCGGCCGTTGCCGCCGTACACGACGAGGTCGTCCGGACGTTCGGCCACCTCCGGGTCGAGGTTGTTGTGCAGCATCCGCAGGGCTGCCTCCGCGCCCCATGACCGGCAGGTCAGCTCGGAGCCGCGCGGGGCTCGGACCGGACGGGCACCCTCCATGGCAACCACTCCTGGGGCGAAGTAGGGGCAGCGGACGACCTGCCTCGGCACACTAGTCGCGTGGCAGGTCGCGACGCAGGAGACCTGGCGCCCCTGCTGGCGCACCCGAGGCGGGGCGCCTTCGACCTGTGGGTCGACCTGCTCTCCCCCACCTGCCGGGACGCCGTGGCCCTGCTCGGCCTGGACGGCGCCAGCCGAGCGGGCCGCCCGTGGTGCTTCCACGGCACCCTGCCGGTAAGGCTGCGCCACCTGCCCGACGACCACCTGCACCCGCACGCCGGGCTGGCCGCCCGCGCGGTGGAGGTGGTGCGGGCCTGGGCGGTGCGCCAGCGCAGCCAGAGCCTGCCCCTGGACTACGAGGCGCCGTGGCGGTTCGCGATTGCGGTGCTCCAGGACCAGGACGCGGTGGCGCGGTTCGGCCTGCCCCAGCTCGTCGCGTGGCGACGACCTGGCCGACGTCACCGCGCGGGTCGAGGGCCTGCTCGTCGACCGGCTGAAGCGGGGCTGAGCGCGGCACCGGCCCGGTATCACGGATCCGGGTCGGCTGCCGACCGCGAGGCGAAGACGGCCATCACCTCGCGGGTGACCGGCCCGGGAGCGGACCATGCCCGGTCGTCGACGGCGTGCACGGGCTGCACGTCGCGGGTCGAGGAGGTGATGAACACCTCGCTCGCCTCGGCCAGCGCAGCGGCCGGCAGCTCGACCTCGTCGGCGCCGGCCCACTCCAGGACGAGGGCGCGGGTGATCCCGGCCAGGCACCCCGTCGACAGCGCGGGGGTCACCAGCCGGTCCCCGACGACGAGGAAGACGTTCGAGCCGGTGCCCTCGCACAGGTGGCCGCGGGTGTCGAGGAACAGCGCCTCGTCCGCCCCGGTGCGGTGAGCGCGGGCCAGCGCGACGACGTTCTCCGCGTAGGACGTCGTCTTCGCCCCGGCGACGGCGGAGCGCTCGTTGCGCGGCCAGGGCACGGTGACGAGTGCGGCAGAGGTCAGCCACTCCCCCAGCGACCCGACGGCGACGACGAGGGTGGGGGCGGCGTCCCCCCGGTCGGAGCCGAGGGGGGCGATCCCGCCGGTGAGGGTGATCCGCAGCCGGCCGGCCTGCGCGGGCTCGTTCGCCGCCAGGACCTCCACCACGGCGCGGCGCACGACGTCGTCCGCCGGCGTGGGCAAGCCGAGTCGCTGCGCCGACGCGGCCAGCCGGCGCAGGTGCCGCGTGAGTGCGAAGGGCACCCCGTCGACGACCTTGAGGGTCTCGAAGACGCCGTCGCCGACGGTCAGACCGTGGTCGAACGCCGAGACGACCGCCTCGGCGGAGTCGACGAGCCGGCCGTCCACCCAGGCCTTCATCCCGGCACCTCCGTCGCCGCCACGCCGAGCAGCCGAGCGGACTTGAGCTCGGTCTCCACCCACTCACCGTACGGCTGCGAGCCCCAGGTGATGCCGGCGCCGGTGCCGAACCGCAGTGTGCCGTCCTGCCACCAGAAGGTGCGGATCGCGACCGCGAGCTCGGCCTGCCGGCGGTCGGCGTCCACCCAGCCCACCGCGCCGCAGTAGACCCCGCGCGGGACCGGCTCCAGCCCGGCGATGATGCGCACCGCGCTCGACTTGGGCGCGCCCGTCACCGACCCGGGCGGGAAGGTCGCGGCGAGCAGCGCCGGCCAGCCCACGTCCGGGCGCAGCTCGCCGCGGACCGTCGACACCAGGTGCACCAGCCCGGGATGCTCCTCGGTCGCCAGCAGCGCCGGCACGGTGACCGAGCCGGGCGCACAGACCCGGCCCAGGTCGTTGCGCACCAGGTCGACGATCATGACGTTCTCGGCGACGTCCTTCGGCAGCAGGTCCGCCGCCGTCCGTCCGGTGCC
>JALOLN010000154.1 GCA_025455945.1 Actinomycetes bacterium | reverse complement strand
GTGTGCTCCAGGTGCACCCGGCGGTGCCTGCGGTGGGGACCATGCGCGACCGGGTCGGTGTCGCCACGGGCGGCTAGACTCCAGCGACGCCGATCCCCTAGGAGCACCGTGTCCCGTCGCTTGTTCACCTCGGAGTCCGTCACCGAGGGCCACCCGGACAAGATCGCCGACCAGATCAGCGACTCGATCCTCGATGCGCTGCTGAAGGAGGACCCCGCGAGCCGGGTGGCGGTCGAGACGCTGGTCACCACGGGCCTGGTCCATGTGGCCGGCGAGGTCACCACCGACGCGTACGCCGACATCCCCACGATCGTGCGGGAGCGGGTCCTCGAGATCGGCTACGACTCCTCCAAGAAGGGGTTCGACGGCAACTCCTGCGGGGTGTCGGTGTCGATCGGCTCGCAGTCGCCGGACATCGCCCAGGGCGTGGACGACGCCTACGAGGAGCGGCACAACCACTCCGCCGACCCCTTGGACCGCCAGGGCGCCGGCGACCAGGGGCTGATGTTCGGCTACGCCTGCGACGACACCCCCGAACTGATGCCCCTGCCGATCATGCTCGCGCACCGGCTGGCCCGGCGGCTGTCCGCGGTGCGCAAGGACGGCTCGATCCCGTACCTGCGCCCGGACGGGAAAACCCAGGTGACCATCGAGTACGACGGGGACTGGCCGGCCCGGCTGGACACCGTGGTGATCTCCAGCCAGCACGCCAGCGACATCGACCTCGACACGCTGCTGCAGCCGGACATCGAGGAGCTCGTCGTCAAGCCCGAGCTGGAGGGCCTCGAGCTCGACGTCTCCGACTACCGCGTCCTGGTCAACCCGACCGGCCGGTTCGAGATCGGCGGTCCGATGGGGGACGCCGGGCTCACCGGGCGCAAGATCATCGTGGACACGTACGGCGGGATGGCCCGGCACGGCGGCGGCGCCTTCTCCGGCAAGGACCCCTCCAAGGTGGACCGGTCCGCGGCCTACGCCATGCGCTGGGTGGCCAAGCACGTCGTCGCCGCGGGGCTGGCCCGTCGCTGCGAGGTGCAGGTCGCCTACGCCATCGGCAAGGCGCAGCCGGTCGGGCTGTTCGTCGAGACCTTCGGCACCGGTGCCCTCGGCGACGAGGCGATCGAGCAGGCGATCACGGACGTGTTCGACCTGCGCCCGGCGGCGATCATCCGCGACCTCGACCTCGTGCGGCCGATCTACGCGCAGACCGCCGCCTACGGCCACTTCGGCCGGGAGCTGCCGGACTTCACCTGGGAGCGCACCGACCGAGTGGACGCGCTGCGGGCCGCCACCGGCGTCTGACGGGCGGTGAGCCGGTCCGCCGCCCCAGCCCCCCCGGCGGCGATGCTGCCGGTGGCACGGGTGGCGGTCGACCTGCCGCTCGCGCACCTCGACCGGCCGTTCGACTACGAGGTGCCGGCCACCCTCGACGCCGACGCCGTCCCCGGCTCGCGGGTCCGGGTCCGCTTCGCCGGGCAGCTCGTGGGCGGGTTCCTGCTGGAGCGGGCCGCCGCGACCGAGCACCCCGGCCGGCTGGCCCGGCTGGAGCGTGTCGTCTCCGCCGAGCCGGTGCTCAGCCCGGCGATCGCGCGGCTGGCCCGGGACGTCGCTGACCGGTACGCCGGCACGCTGGCCGACGTGCTGCGGCTCGCTGTCCCCCCGCGGCACGCCGCGGCCGAGTCCGCCAGCGCCGGGTCCGCCGAGCCGGCGCTCCCGCCGACGCCACCGGAGCCCGGCGGATGGGCGCGGTACCCCCGTGGGCCCGCGCTGCTGCGCGCGCTCGGGGCGGGCGCCGCGCCTCGGGCGGTGTGGACCGCCCTGCCCGGACCCGAGTGGCCCGCCCTGGTGGCGACCGCGGTGCGGGCCGCGCTGGCGGCCGGCCGGGGCGCCCTGGTCGTCGTCCCCGACCACCGCGACGTGGCCCGGGTCGGTGCCGCGGTCACGGCCGCCTGCGGACCGGGGCAGCACGTCGAGCTGACCGCCGAGCCGGGGCCGCGGGTCCGGTACCGGCGGTTCCTCGACGTCCGGCGCGGCCGGGTGCGCGCGGTCGTGGGCACCCGAGCAGCGGTCTTCGCCCCCGTCGTCGACCTCGGCCTGCTGGTGCTGTGGGACGACGGCGACGACCTGCACGCCGAGCCGCACGCTCCCTACCCGCACGCCCGGGAGGTGCTGGCGCTGCGGTCCCACCACGAGGGCGCGGCCCTGCTCCTCGGCGGGGTCGGCCGCACCGCCGAGGCCCAGCTCCTCGTCGCCTCGGGCTGGGCGCAGCCGGTGGAGGCGACCCGGGCCGTGACCCGCGCGGCGGCCCCGCGCGTCCTCGTCGCGGGCGGCGACGCCGACCTCGCCCGCGACCCCGCGGCGCGCACCGCACGGCTGCCGTCCGTCGCTTTCGAGACCGCGCGGACGGCGCTGGCCGACGGGCCGGTGCTCGTCCAGGTGCCGCGCCGCGGGTACCTGCCGGCGACGGCCTGCGCGACCTGCCACGCCCCGGCCCGCTGCCCGGCCTGCGCCGGTCCGCTCACCCTGGCCGGCGGCAGGCAGCTGCCGGTGTGTGGGTGGTGCGGTCAGACCGCGGGGGAGTGGCGCTGCCCCGAGTGCGAGGGTGCGCGGCTGCGCGCCGTCGTCGTCGGCGCCCGCCGGACCGCCGAGGAGCTGGGCCGGGCGTTCCCCCGGGTGCCGGTGCGGCTGTCGGGTGGCGACGGCGGGGTCCTGGACGCGGTGCCGGCCCGGCCCGCCCTGGTCGTGGCCACCCCGGGCGCGGAGCCGCCGGCCGAGGGCGGCTACGCCGCGGCGCTGCTGCTCGACGGCTGGGCGCTGCTCGGCCGGGCTGACCTGCGGGCCGCCGAGGAGGCCCTGCGCCGTTGGCTCACCGCAGCGGCACTCGTCCGCCCGGGGACGGCGGGCGGCCGCGTCGTGCTGCTCGCCGAGGCGGGGCTGCCGGCCGTGCAGGCGCTGGTGCGCTGGGACCCGGCGGGGTACGCGGCGCGTGAGCTGGCGGAGCGGGAGCGGCTGGACTTCCCGCCCGCGGTGCGCCTGGCCCTGCTCACCGGGACGGCGGACGCGGTGGCCGAGGTGCTCGCGCTGGCCGACCTGCCGGGCTCGGCGGCCGTGCTCGGCCCGCTGCCGGTGGACGGCGGGCGCAGCGGCGACGAGCGGCCCACGGTCCGCAGTCTGGTCCGGGTGCCGCGCGGCGACGGCCCGGCGCTGTCGGCGGCGCTGAAGGCCGCGCAGGCGGTCCGCAGCGCCCGCAAGGCCGCCGACTTCGTCACCGTCCGGGTCGACCCGGCGGTCCTGGGATGATCGGCACCGTGCCCCGCCCGCCCGTCGACACCGTGGTCTTCGACATCGGCGGCGTGCTCGTCGACTGGGACCCCCGCCACCTCTACCGTGGCCTGTTCGCCGGTGACGACTCGGCGATGGAGGCGTTCCTCGGGCAGGTGTGCACCCCTGCGTGGAACCACGAGATGGACGCCGGCCGACCGCGGGCTGAGGCCGTCGCGGAGCTCGTCGACCGCTACCCCCACCTCGCGGCGCCGATCCGGGCCTGGACCGAGCGGTGGCTGGAGATGATCTCCGGCGAGATCGCCGGCACCGTAGACGTCCTGGACCGGCTCGCCGGGCGGGGCGTGCGCCTGCTCGGCCTCACCAACTGGTCGGCCGAGACGTTCCCCGTGGCGCGGCAGCGGTTCCCCTCGCTGCGCCGGTTCGAGGCGGTGGTCGTCTCCGGCGAGCACGGGGTCGCCAAGCCGGACCCCGCGCTGTTCCGGGTGCTGCTCGACGTCCTCGCCGTGGACCCTGCCCGGGCCGTGTACGTCGACGACCGGGCCGAGAACGTGGCCACGGCGACGGCGCTCGGGCTGCACGGGCTGCTGTTCAGCGACCCGGCGACGCTGCACCGCGACCTGGTGCGGTTCGGCCTGCTGCCGCCGGGGTGACCCGCGCGCCTCGCCCTAGACTGGACCGCACCGCACCGTCATCGTGCTCGAGGGGGAGCAGCCGTGGCCGTCCAGCCGATCCGCCTGTTCGGCGACCCGGTGCTGCGCACCCCCGCCGAGCCGGTGCGCGACTTCGACAAGGAGCTGCGGACCCTCGTCAAGGACCTCACCGACACCATGCTTGACGCGCCCGGGGTCGGCCTCGCCGCGCCCCAGCTCGGCGTCGCGCTGCGCGTCTTCACCTACTGCGTCGACGACGTGCTCGGGCACCTCGTCAACCCCTCGCTCGACCTCACCGAGGAGCAGCAGGACGGCGAGGAGGGCTGCCTGTCCCTGCCCGGGCTCAGCTACGACACCAAGCGGGCGTACGGCGTGGTGGCCAAGGGCTGGAACATGTACGGCGACCCGGTCACCGTCGAGGGCACCGAGCTGCTGGCCCGCTGCGTGCAGCACGAGACCGACCACCTCGACGGGATCTTGTTCATCGACCGGCTGGACCGGGAGACCCGCAAGCAGGCGCTCAAGGCGATCCGCGAGGCCGAGTGGTCCGGGGGGCCGGTCCCCAACGTCAAGGTGAGCCCGCACAACACCTACGGCCGGGCGCTGTAGCCGATGCGGCTGGTCTTCGCGGGGACGCCCGAGACAGCGGTCCCGTCCCTGGACGCCGTGCTCGCCTCCCGGCACGAGGTCCTCGCGGTCATCACCCGCCCGGACGCCCCCGCCGGACGCGGCCGGCGGCTGGTCGCCTCCCCGGTCGCCGAACGGGCGGCCGCCGCCGGCATCGAGGTCCTGAAGCCGGCCCGCCTGCGCGACCCCGAGGTCCTCGACCGGCTCGGCGCGCTGTCCCCGGACTGCGCACCGATCGTCGCCTACGGCGGGCTGGTGCCGCCGGACGCCCTCGCGGTGCCCCGGCACGGCTGGGTCAACCTGCACTTCTCGCTGCTGCCCGCCTGGCGGGGCGCCGCGCCGGTTCAGCACGCGGTCTGGCACGGCGACGCCGTGACCGGTGCGTCGACGTTCCGGCTCGACGAGGGGCTGGACACCGGGCCGGTCTACGGCGTCGTCACCGAGGCGGTCCGGCCCGACGACACCAGCGGGGACCTGCTCGGCCGGCTGGCGGTGTCCGGCGCGCGGCTACTGGTGGCGACCCTCGACGGGATCGCGGACGGCGTCCTCGTGCCCCAGCCGCAGCCGGCCGACGGGGTCTCGCACGCACCCAAGGTCACCGTCGACGACGCCCGCGTGGACTGGTCGGCGCCGGCGGTGCCGATCGACCGGCAGGTGCGCGCCTGCACCCCCGCGCCCGGCGCCTGGACGACGTTCCGCGGCGAGCGGCTGCGCCTGGGCCCGGTCGTCGCCGAGGACCTCGCCGCGGCCGAGCCGCCGCTGGCCCCGGGCGAGCTGGCCGTCAGCCGCTCACAGGTCCGGGTCGGGACCGGTGGCGGGCCGGTCCGGCGGGGGGTCGTCCGGCCCGCGGGCAAGCGTGAGAGGCCCGCGGCCGACTGGGCCCGCGGCGTGCGCATCGCGGCCGGCGAGCG
>JALOLN010000153.1 GCA_025455945.1 Actinomycetes bacterium | reverse complement strand
GACTCGAAGTACGTGTCCTTCTCGAACCCGCGCGCGGCGATGACCTCCCAGAGCAGGTTGATCACCCGCTCGCCCTCGCTGGTCACCTTCATCTTCGTGATCGGGTTGTAGAGCAGGAAGCGGCGGTCCTCGGCCGAGGCGGCGCGCAGGTAGTCCGCCGAGCGCGCGGCGAAGAGCTTCATCGCGAGCAGCCGTGCGTAGGCGTCGGCGAGCATCCGGCGCACGTGCGGGAAGCTCGTGACCGTCCGGCCGTACAGCACGCGGTTGTTGGCGTGCGAGACCGACTCGAAGAACGCGTGCTCGCAGATCCCGATCGAGGCCCAGCCGAGGTTGACCTTGCCGACGTTGACCGTCGCGAGCGCGGCGTCCCACGCCGGCTTGCCGACGTGCAGCAGGTCGGCCTCGGTCACCGGGTAGTCGTGCAGCACGAACTCCGAGACGTACATCTGCGACTGGACGGTGTTCTTCACCAGCTCGTAGCTCGGGTGCTTCGTGTCGGCCAGGAAGAAGACGTACTCGCCCGGATGCTCGGGGTCGTCGTCGGCGAACCGCCCGAAGACGCTCAGGCGAGCCGCCTCGTTGCCGTTGCCGATGTAGTAGTCCGCGGACCGGGTCAGGATCATGTCGGTCGAGTAGATGTCCGCGCCGTGCGTGCGCTCGGACAGGCCGAACCCGAAGATCCCGCCCTCGCGCAGCAGCTCGCCGACCAGCCGCTTCGCGCCCTCGTTGGCGCTGGTCCAGACCGGGCCGAGGCCGAGCACCGTGACCTGCCAGGCGTACCAGTGGTCCAGCGAGTAGAAGCCGAGGAGCTCGTTGAGCTCATTGAGCCGCGCGGTGTCCCACCGGGCGTCGTCGTCGCCGATGAGCGCCCCGACCCCGGCCGGCGTCGCCACGCGAGCGAACAGCCGGCGCGTCGCGACCAGGTCGAGGAAGTCCTTGTACCAGGTGCCCGCGTGGTACTCGGCCTTCATCTCGGCCAGTCCCTTGCCCTCGAAGAACGCCACGAGGTCGCGCATGGCGGCACGGTCGTCCTCGGCGAGGAACGTCGGGTCGTACGTGGCGGGGTTCAGCAGCAGCATCGGTGCCTCCTGGAGGAACGGGCGGGTCGGCCGGCGCGGGGTCGGTGCCCTCGGCGTGCTCGGCCAGCGCCGCGGGCCTGTGGTCAGGCTAGCCCGGTGCGCTCGGCGCGGATCCGGGAGGGCCGCTCGGCGGGCCGGTGGGTCCGGCGGTCGGGCGGTCGGCCAGGTGCGTCCGGCGGTCGGCCAGGTGCGTCCGGCGGTCGGCCGCATGCGGCGCGCCTCCGGAGGGCGGGGAGGCTCAGCGGGTGAGTGCCCCCAGCACGATCCCGGCGGCGAGCAGCACCCCGTAGCCCAGCAGCAGTCGACCGGTCCCGCCCAGCACCGGCACGAGGGCCGGGCCCACGGCCCCCTCGCGCACGTCGCGCAACGGGGACACTGCCAGCACCAGTGCCCCGAGGCCCAGGATCGCGGGGGCCGGCCACCTGGTGGGGGCCAGCGTCCCCAGCACGCCGACGATCGCGGGCACGGCCAGGGCCGTCCCGACCAGGGCGGCGTAGAGCCGCCGGGTCGTCGGATCCCCGAGCCGCACCGCGAGGGTGCGCTTGCCGGCCGCCGTGTCACCGGGGATGTCGCGCAGGTTGTTCACGACGAGGATCGCGCAGGACAGCGCGCCGACTCCGAGGCCGCACAGCCAGGCCAGCTCGCTGAGGACACCGGACTGGGTCACGGCGGTTCCCGCGACCGCGACCAGACCGAAGAAGACGAACACGAAGACCTCGCCGAGGCCGGCGTAGCCGTAGGGTCGCGGCCCGCCGGTGTAGGTCCATGCGGCCACGATCGCGGCAGCGCCGACGAGCAGCAGCCACCACAGACCGGACAGGGCCACCAGCAGCAGTCCGGCCACCCCGGCCACCGCGAAGGCCAGCAGCGCCGCCCGCTTCACCGCCGGCGGCGCGGCGAGGCCCTGCCCGACCAGGCGGACCGGCCCGACCCGCTCGGCGTCGGTGCCGCGCACCCCGTCGCTGTAGTCGTTCGCGTAGTTGACGCCCACCTGGAGGGCCAGCGCGACGACCAGCGCGAGCAGCGCCCGCTGCCAGACCGCACCTGCGTCCCATGCCGCGACCGCGGTCCCCACCAGCACCGGCGCGACGGCGGCCGGCAGCGTCCTCGGACGCGCGCCGGCGAGCCATTGGGCGGGGGTGGTCACGGGCGCGGATTCTCGCACGGCCGATCCGCCGCCGACGCGCACGAGATCGTCGTTCTGCCGGCGGGGTCAGGGCGGCGTCGCGGTGCCCGCGCACGAGTCCGTCGTTCTGGGCGGCACAGCAGGGGGCAGAACGACGGCTTGGTGCGCGGTTGCTCCGACCAGGCCGGCCGAGGGGCCGCATCACGACGGCTTCGCGCGCGAACCCGGTCACCGGACGGCGTCGGGTGCGCCGCCCGTGCCGGCCGGACCGCCCGTGGCGGCCGGATCGCTCGTGCCGGCCGGGCCGGCGAGCGCTGCGCGGGCCAGCTCCGCGAGCGCGGCACGGTCGGGCTTGCCCGACTCGAGCAGGGGGATCTGCGGCACCAGGCGCACGCGGGGTTGGCCGGCCCGCCCCAGCCGTGCGGCGGCGAGCTCGGCCAACGCGTCCGCCAGCGGCTGGTCGACGCGTCCACAGGCACCCCGGTTCGGGACGACGAGCGCGACGGGCCGGGCGCCGAGGCGCGCGTCGGGCACCGCCACCACCTCCGCGGCGGCGACCCGGGGGTCGGCCCGCAGGGCGTCGGCCACGGCGAGCAGCGAGACCGACGCCCCGCCCACCTGCACGACGTCGTCGGACCGGCCGTGCACCGTCACGTGCCGATCGGCGCCGACCGCCCCGAGGTCATCGGTCCGGAAGCACCGCGACCCGTCCCCGGCGGGGGCCCACCGGCGTGGCCAGCGGCCGTCCCGGTAGCCCATCGCGACCTGCGCGCCGCACACCCGCAGCCGGCCGTCGGTCCCGGCCTCCACCCGGCTCCCGTCGAGCGGCCAGCCGTCCAGGACCACCCCGCCGCAGGTCTCCGTCATCCCGTACGAGCGGACCACGCGCACGCCGGCGCCGCGCAGGCGGTCGACCAGGGACCGGGGGACGGCCGCACCCCCGACCAGCACCACGTCGTACGCGCGCAGCAGCTCCCATCCCACCGCGCCGGCATCGTCGAGGGTCGCCAGCATCGCGGGGACGAGCGAGACCGCCAGCGGCCGACCGTCCGCCGAGGCCGTCACGGCCGCCTGCGTGGCAGCGGCGAACGCCGCGACGGTGAACGGCTCGGCGCCGCCCAGCGAGGCCACGGCCACCGGCTCGGTCGCAGCGATCGCCGAGCGCACGGCGACCATGAGCCCGCCGGCGTGGTGCAGCGGCAGCGCGGCGACCCAGCGGTGCCCGTCGGGTGCACCGACGCGGCGGGCGAACGCCTGCGCTGCGGCGCGCAGCGCGGTCGCCGGCAGCAGCACCCCAGCCGGGTCGCCGGTCGAGCCCGAGGTCGCGGCGACCACGGCGACCTCGGGCGGGACCGGCACCCCCGGCTGCACCGCGGCACCGATGCTGGCGTGGTACTCCGGCCGGACGCCACCGGGCAGCAGCGCGATCGCCGGGCCGGACCCGTCCAGGGCGGCCCGCAGGGCGGGCAGCAGCACCGTGAGCCCGTCCGGGCCGGCGGGCACCTCGACCCCGACGCAGGGCCGTCGGGCGGGCGCACGGGACACGGCCCGACCCTAGAGGCGCGGCGTCGAGGCCGCTCGGTCGCACCGCGTCGGCAGCTGCGGGCCCGGCGCTCGGCTCGGCGTCGATGCCGCGACCGCCGCGGTCCGCCGGCACCGGTCGGGCCGAGCGGATCGGCCTCGGTCGGGGGCGGCCACTGTGCCGACGACCATGATCGGCCGGTGCGGGCCCGGTCCGGCGGCTACGCCGAGCGCCGGCGCAGCGACAGGATCCCGAGGGCGAGCAGCCCGATGATGAACGCGCCGATCACGAGGACCTCCGGCCAGATGGTCGGGTCCGGCGCGACGGCGACCTCCTTGACGGCGTCGACCGCGTAGCTCAGCGGCAGCACGTCGGAGATCGCCTCGGCCGCCGCGGGCATCTGGTCGCGGGGCACCAGCAGCCCGCACAGGAGGAACTGCGGGAACAGCAGCGCGGGCATGAACTGCACGGCCTGGAACTCCGTGCGCGCCAGCGAGCTGGCGGCCAGCCCCATGGTGACGCCGAGCACGGCGGAGAGCACCGAGATGAGCAGCAGCATCCACTCGGGGCCGGCGACCTGCAGGTCGAGCGCCCAGATCGAGAAGGTGGCGACGACCGCGGTCTGCAGCAGCGCCGCGAACCCGAGGGCGACGGCGTACCCGAGCACCAGGTCGGCCCGTCGGATCGGCATCGTCATGAGCCGCTCGAGGGTGCCGGTGGTGCGCTCGCGCAGCATGGTCACCGACGTGATCAGGAACATGATCACCATGGGGAAGATCCCGAGCAGCGGGGGACCGGCCTGGTCGAAGACCCCGCCGCCGTCGTAGATCCACCAGAGCAGGGTCATGAGCAGGGTCGGCACGCCGACCAGCAGGCCGATCGTGCGGTGGTCGTGGCGCAGCTGCGCCAGGACGCGTCCGGCGGTCGCCAGCAGGAGGCGGGGGTTCATGCGGCGCCCCCGATCCCGTGGTCGATGAGGTGCAGGAAGACCTGCTCGGGGTCGGACTGCCCGGTCTGCGCCTGCAGCTCGGCCAGCGTGCCGTCGGCGAGCAGGCCGCCGCCGCGCAGCAGCAGCAGCCGGTCGCACCGCGTGGCCTCGTCCATCACGTGGCTGGAGACCAGCAGCGTCGCGCCGGTGTCGGCCAGGCTGCGGAAGAGGGCCCAGAGGTCGCGGCGCAGCACCGGGTCGAGGCCGACCGTGGGCTCGTCGAGCACCAGCAGCTGCGGGTCCCCGAGCAGCGCGGCGGCCAGCGAGACCCGCGAGCGCTCCCCACCCGAGAGGGTCTGCACGACCTGGTCGGCCTGGCCGTCGAGCTCCACCTGGCCGATGACCCGGTCGACGTCCGCGGCCGGCGCCCCGAGCACGCGTGCGAAGTAGCGCAGGTTCTGCCGGACCGTGAGGTCGGCGTAGGCGCTCGGGTCCTGGGTCACGTAGCCGACGCGGTCGCGCAGCACGGGCGCCCCGGCGGGATGCGCCAGGACGGTGACCGTCCCCGAGGTGAGCCGCTGCACGCCGACGATCGCGCGCATGAGCGTGGTCTTCCCGGCGCCGGACGGGCCCAGCAGCCCGGTGAGGGTGGCGGGCTCCAGCGCCAGCGACACCTCGCGCAGGGCGGTGGTCGTGCCGCGCACGACGGTGAGCCGGTCGACGACGACCGCCGCGGACTGATTCATCATGCGGTGAAACATAGCACCGGGAGGCGTGCTCACCGTGCGGGATCCGCGGCGCCGCGGTGCGCGCCGTCGAGGTACCGCTGGACCACGGGTGCGAGCTCGTCGACGAGGACGTCGACATCCCCCTGCAGGGCCGTCAGCCCGAGTACGTGACGGCCCAGCATGGTGCCCAGGAGGTGGGTCATCGCCAGCGCGACCTGGCGTTGCGGGTCAGGCCCCACCGCCAGCGTGGCCAGCCCGCGCAGCATCGTGTCCTGCAGGAAGGACGCGGCCAGGGCGGCCACCTCGGGGGAGGTCATCGCCGTGCGCATGACTGCCAGCACCGGCTCGCGGAACTCGGGATCCTCGTACAGGGTCAGGAAGGTGCGCGCGATGCGCCGTCCGGCCTCGTCCCGGGGGCCGTCGAGCATCGCGGGCAGGGCCGCGCGGGTGGGATCCACGCCCAGCGCCAGCACCGCCTGGAACAGGCCCATCTTCGTGCCGAAGTAGTGGTGGATGAGGGCAGGGTCGACGTCGGCACGGGTGGCGATGGAGCGCACGGTCGCGGCGTCGAAGCCACGCGCGGGTGTCCTCGCCTGACCCCGCACGGGGACCGCGACGACGGGGAGCCTGGCGCTGCACGCCCCGATGATGGCACCCGCGCCGTCCCGACCGCCGCGGCCGACCGCCGCGGCCGACCGCCGGGCCCGACCGCCGGGCCCGACCGCCGCGCCCGACCGCCGCGGCCGACCGCCGGGCCCGACCGCCGCGGCCGACCGCCGGGCCCGACCGCCGCGCCCGACCACCGCGGCCGACCGCCGGGCCGTCCCGGACCCCGTCCCGGACCCCGTCCCGGACCCCGTCCCGGACCCCGTCCCGGACCCCGTGCCGGACCCCGTGCCGGACCGTGGCCCCGACCGTGAACCCGACCCTGTGACGCCGACCGTGGCGGCGGACGGCACGGCACCGGCGCCGCCGCCCATACCCCCGGCGGTTCACCCGGCAGCGGGCACGGCGTGCCCTACCCTGTGGACCCGT
>JALOLN010000152.1 GCA_025455945.1 Actinomycetes bacterium | reverse complement strand
GCCTCCCCGACCTGCGGGATCGCGTTGTGCGCGCCGCCCGCCTGGATCCGCCCCCAGACCAGGGACAGGCCCGCCCGCGGGTCCACCCGCCGGGACAGCACTGCCGGGACGTCGGTGACGGCACGGGCCAGCGCGTAGACCACGTCAGCGGTGAGGTGGGGGCGCGCGGTGTGCCCACCCGGTCCGGACACCCGGACCAGCACGTGGTCGGCCGAGCCGGTGATCGGTCCGGTCCGCAGCCCGATCGTCCCGACGTCCGCCCGTGGGTCGCAGTGCAGGGCGAACAGCCGCTCCACACCCTCCAGGCCGCCGGCCGCGATGACGTCGAGCGCCCCGCCGGGGGTCGACTCCTCCGCCGGCTGGAAGATCAGCCGTACCCGGCCCGGCAGCCGGGCCGCCTGCCCGAGCTCGGCCAGGACCAGCCCCGCGCCGACGAGGATCGCGGTGTGCACGTCGTGCCCGCAGGCGTGGCAGCGTCCCGGGACCGTCGACCGGTACGGCACGTCCTTCTCGTCCGGCAGCGGCAGGGCATCCAGGTCGGCCCGCAGCGCGACGGCGGACTCCCCGATCCCGACGTCGCAGACCAGGCCACTCCCACCGGGCAGCACCCGCGGCTGCAGGCCGGCCGCCGCAAGCCGGTCCCGGACCACCCGCGTGGTGCGCACCTCGGCGCGCCCAAGCTCCGGGTGCGCGTGCAGGTCCCGGCGGAGCGCCACGAGGTCGTCGGTGTGCTGCGCGACCAGCGCAGGCAGCCACGACCCCAGGGCGTCGAGACCGGCGAGCGCAGGGGACGGGACCACCCGCCCGAGGCTAGCCCAGCGTCTCCGCCCGCGGGCGGCCACCCGGCGGTGCCATGATGCAGCCATGCGACGTCGCGTCCCCGCCCTCACCGTGTCCCTGCTGCTCCTTGCGGTTCCGCTGGCCGCCTGCGGCAGCGACGAGCTCTCCCCCGAGGCCCAGTGGGCCGACGGCGTGTGCAGCGCGCGGGCCGAGGTGTCCGACAGCGTCGATGCGCTGAAGGACGCGCTGACGTTCGACGCGTCGGCCGGCCTGGCGGGCCTGCCGGACGCCAAGACCCAGATCGCCGACGCGGCGCAGTCGCTCGAGCAGAGCGTCGCCGACCTGCGGACCGCCATCGACGACCAGCCCGACGGCGTGGACACCGAGGTGGCCGACGCGAAGAGCGCCCTCACGCAGTCCGCGGACGCCGTCAGGGACAGCATCGACACGGCGAAGCAGGCGGTGTCGGAGGCGGGCTCGGCCGGCGGGGTGCAGGAGTTCGTGGCGGCGCTCGGTGCGGCGGCGACCACGCTGGCGGGCGCCGGGGAGGCGGTGACCGCCCTGGCCGACCAACTGCGGTCGTACCGTGACTCGGCCTCGTCGACGGTCAAGCAGGCCTTCGAGGACGCCCCCGCCTGTCGCTGATCCTCCTCAGAACACGTTCGCCGGGGTGTAGGTCCCCCACACCTCCCGCAGCGTGTCGCAGACCTCGCCCACGGTCGCCCTGGCGGCCAGCGCGGCGCGCATGGGCAGCAGCACGTTGTCGGTGCCGGTGGCCGCGGCGCGCATCCCGTCCAGCGCTCGCGCCACGGCAGCCGCGTCCCGTTCGGCGCGCAGCTGCTCGAGCCGCTCGGCCTGCTGCTCCTCGATGGCCGGGTCGACGCGCAGCGGCTCGTAGCGCTCCTCGGTCTCGATGGTGAAGCGGTTCACCCCGACGACCACCCGCTCGGCGTCGTCGATCTGGCGGGCGACGCTGTAGGCCGACCGCTCGATCTCGCCCTTCTGGAACCCCTTCTCGATGGCGGCGACCGCACCGCCGAGCTCCTCGACCCGGTGCATGAGCTGACGGGCCGCGGCCTCGAGCTCGTCGGTCATCGACTCCACGACGTACGACCCGGCGAACGGGTCGACGGTGGCCGTCACGTCGGTCTCGTAGGCGAGCACCTGCTGGGTGCGCAGGGCCAGGCGGGCCGCCTTCTCCGACGGCAGGGCGATGGCCTCGTCGAAGGAGTTGGTGTGCAGCGACTGGGTCCCGCCGAGGACGGCGGCGAGCCCCTGGACGGCGACCCTGACCAGGTTCACCTCCGGCTGCTGGGCGGTGAGCTGCACGCCGGCGGTCTGGGTGTGGAACCGCAGCATCATCGACTTCGGGTTCTTGGCGCCGAACTCGTCGCGCATCACCTGCGCCCAGATCCGGCGAGCGGCCCGGAACTTGGCCACCTCCTCGAGCAGCGTCGTGCGCGCGACGAAGAAGAACGCCAGCCGCGGGGCGAACTCGTCGACGTCCTGCCCGCTGGCGATCGCGGCGCGCACGTACTCGATGCCGTCGGCGAGCGTGAACGCCACCTCCTGCGCGGGCGTGGCCCCCGCCTCGGCCATGTGGTAGCCGCTGATCGAGATCGTGTTCCACCTCGGGACGTGGTCCCGGCAGTAACGGAAGATGTCCGTGACCAGTCGCAGCGACGGCCGGGGCGGGAAGATGTAGGTGCCCCGGGCGATGTACTCCTTGAGCACGTCGTTCTGGATCGTCCCGGTGAGCCTCGCCGGGTCGACGCCCTGCTCCTCGCCGACGAGCTGGTAGAGCAGCAGGAGCATGGCCGCGGGGGCGTTGATGGTCATCGACGTCGACACCCGGTCGAGGGGGATCCCGCCGAAGAGCACCCGCATGTCGTCGAGGGAGTCGATGGCGACGCCCACCTTACCCACCTCGCCGTGGGCGAGCGGGTGGTCGCTGTCGTAGCCCATCTGGGTCGGCAGGTCGAAGGCCACCGAGAGCCCCGTCTGCCCGGCCGCCAGCAGCTGCTTGTAGCGGGCGTTGGACTCCACGGCCGTCCCGAAGCCGGCGTACTGCCGCATGGTCCACGGCCGGCCGGTGTACATCGACGGGTACACCCCGCGGGTGAAGGGATAGGTGCCGGGCTCCCCCAGCCGCTCCACCGGGTCCCAGCCGGTGAGGTCGGCCGGGCCGTACACCGGCTTGATGGGCAGCCCGGACTCGGTCGCGCGCACATCGCTCATGTCCTGGGAGCCTAGTGAGCACGGCGCAGCACGGAACGGGTCGGTGGTCCCGTGTGACCGGGTTGACATGCCCTCCTCAGGGGGGCGCGGATAGCATGGCGACGTCCGGGCCGACCGGGTCCGGCCGGGTTGTTCGCGCCCGCGGCCTGCGCTCGAAGGGAACACCCGTGGCAACGGCGCCAGCAGGGACCCTCTACCGGGGACACGAGGGGATGTGGTCCTGGGTCGCCCACCGCATCACCGGCGTCCTCGTCTTCTTCTTCCTCTTCGTGCACGTTCTGGACACGGCCCTGGTGCGGGTCTCCCCCGACGCCTACGACCGCGTCATCGACACCTACAAGACCCCCATCGTCAACCTGCTCGAGGTCGGGCTCGTCGGGGCGGTCCTGTTCCACGCGCTCAACGGGATCAGGATCATCCTCATCGACTTCTGGGCCCAGGGGCCACGGCACCAGAAGGCGATGCTGTGGACCATCGTCGTGGTCTGGGTCGTGCTCATGGTGCCGGGGACCTACTTCATGCTCGAGCACACCGTCACCGACCTGTTCGGGAGCGCGTCGTGACCACCGAGACCGCCGCCGAAGCCCCCCTCCTGGAGTCCCCCCGCACGCGCAGCAGCGGCCGGACCGGGCAGCGCAGCAACCACGAGCTCTACAGCTGGCTCTTCATGCGGGTCAGCGGGCTCGTCCTGGTCTTCCTGGTGCTGGGCCACCTGCTGATCATGAACATCCTCGACGGCGGCGTGCAGCGCATCAACTTCGGGTTCGTCGCCGGCCGGTGGTCCTCGCCCTTCTGGCAGGTGTGGGACCTGCTCCAGCTGTGGCTGGCCCAGCTGCACGGCGCCAACGGCCTGCGCACCGTCATCAACGACTACGCCGAGCGCGACCAGACCCGGTTCTGGCTGAAGATGCTGCTGTACGCGGCCAGCGTCCTCATCCTCTTCCTCGGCACTCTGGTGATCTTCACCTTCGACCCGAGCATCGGCTGAGAGGGCCCAACCGCGATGCAGCAGCACACGTACGACGTCGTCATCGTCGGGGCCGGCGGGGCCGGCATGCGGGCCGCCCTCGAGGCCGGGCAGCGCACCCGGACGGCTGTCCTCACCAAGCTCTACCCGACCCGCTCGCACACCGGCGCGGCCCAGGGCGGCATGTGCGCCGCCCTGGCGAACGTCGAGGAGGACAACTGGGAGTGGCACACCTTCGACACGGTCAAGGGCGGTGACTACCTCGTCGACCAGGACGCCGCGGAGGTGATGTGCAAGGAGGCCATCGACGCCGTCCTGGACCTCGAGCGGATGGGTCTGCCGTTCTCGCGGACGCCGCAGGGCCGCATCGACCAGCGCCGGTTCGGTGGGCACACCCGCAACCACGGCGAGGCCGCGGTGCGCCGGTCGTGCTTCGCCGCCGACCGCACCGGCCACATGATCCTGCAGACGCTCTACCAGAACTGCGTCAAGGCGGGCATCGAGTTCTTCAACGAGTACTACGTGCTGGACCTGCTGCTCCACGAGGGCCGCACGGCGGGCGTGGTCGCCTACGAGCTGGCGACCGGCGAGATCCACGTCTTCCGGGCCAAGTCGGTCGTCTTCGCCACCGGCGGCTTCGGCAAGGTCTTCAAGACGACGTCGAACGCGCACACCCTCACCGGCGACGGCATGGGGATCGTGTGGCGGCGCGGGCTGCCGCTGGAGGACATGGAGTTCTACCAGTTCCACCCCACGGGTCTGGCCGGGCTGGGCATCCTGCTCACCGAGGGAGCCCGCGGCGAGGGCGGGATCCTGCGCAACAGCGAGGGTGAGCGCTTCATGGAGCGCTACGCCCCCACGATCAAGGACCTCGCGCCCCGGGACATGGTCTCCCGCGCCATCTACACCGAGGTGCGGCAGGGCCGCGGCTGCGGCCCGCACAAGGACTACGTCCTGCTCGACCTGACCCACCTGCCCAAGGAGCAGCTGGACGCCAAGCTGCCCGACATCACCGAGTTCGCCCGCACCTACCTGGGCATCGAGCCCTACTACGAGCCGGTGCCGATCTACCCGACGGCGCACTACGCGATGGGCGGGGTACCCACCGACGTCGACGGCCAGGTCCTGAGCAGCAACACCGACACGGTGCCCGGGCTGTTCGCCGCCGGGGAGGTCGCCTGCGTGTCGGTCCACGGCGCGAACCGGCTCGGCACCAACTCCCTGCTCGACATCAACGTGTTCGGCCGGCGCAGCGGCATCAACGCGGCGGCCTTCGCCGCCGAGAACGAGTTCGTCGAGCTGCCCGAGGAGCCGGCCGCCAGGGTCGTCGACCTCCTCGAGCGGCTGCGCTCCAGCGACGGCGACGAGCGGGTCGGCCGGATCGAGACGACGCTCAAGCAGGCCGAGGTCGACATCGCCGCGCTCAAGGAGCGCTACGCCCGCGTGAGCATCCAGGACAAGGGCAGCCGCTACAACACAGACCTGCTCGAGGCGGTGGAGCTGGGCTTCCTGCTCGACCTGGCCGAGGTTCTCGTCATCTCCGCCCGGGCGCGGACCGAGTCACGGGGCGGGCACTTCCGCGAGGACTTCCCCACCCGCGACGACGTCAACTTCATGCGGCACACGATGGCCTACCGCCACGAGGACGCCGACGGTCGCAGCGAGATCCGGCTGGACTACAAGCCGGTGACCGTCACCCGCTACCAGCCGATGGAGCGCAAGTACTGATGGCCACGCAGACCCTCGCCCCCGCAGCGGGCGCCCCGGCCACGGCAGACGACCCGGCCCTGCGCCGGATCCCGGTCCGGCTGAAGATCCGCCGGTTCCTGCCCGAGCTCGACACCGAGCCGCACTGGGAGCACTACGAGCTGGAGTGCCTGCCCACCGAGCGGCTGCTCGACGCGCTGATGCGGGTCAAGGCCGAGATCGACGGCACGCTGACGTTCCGCCGCTCCTGCGCGCACGGCATCTGCGGCTCGGACGCGATGCGGATCAACGGCCGCAACCGGCTCGCCTGCAAGACGCTGGTGCGCGACCTCAACCCCTCCCATGAGATCACCGTGGAGGCGATCAAGGGCCTGCCCCTGGAGAAGGACCTCGTGGTCGACATGGAGCCCTTCTTCGCGGCCTACCGCGACGTCAAGCCGTTCCTCGTCACGACCGGCCAGCAGCCCACCCGGGAGCGGCTGCAGACCCAGGTGGACCGGGAGCGGTTCGACGACACG
>JALOLN010000151.1 GCA_025455945.1 Actinomycetes bacterium | reverse complement strand
GGCCAGCCAGCTGCCGAGCAGGACGAGCGGGAACCCCAGCGCCATCCCGCGGGTGAACGGCTCGCCGAGCAGGCTCACCCCGAGCAGGACGGCGACCGCAGGGTTGACGAACGTGAACACCGTCGCCCGCACCGGGCCCACCTCGGCGATCAGCGCGAAGAAGAGCAGGAACGCCAGCGCCGTGCAGACCAGCGCCAGGACGACGACCGCGGCGGTGACGCGCCCGCTCGGCCGCCCCTCGGGGCCGTCGAGGACCGCTGCCGGGCTGTAGACGACCGCGACGGCGGCGACCGACACCGCGATCACGCCGAGGGCGGGGACGTCGGACAGCCACCGCGCAGCGATCACCGGCGCCACCGCGTAGCCGACGGCGACGAGCAGCATCTCGCCGACGCCGAGGGCGGTGGCCGTCCCGCTGCCGACGTCCAGGCCGACGATCGCCGCGACTCCGCCGAGCCCCACCGCGAGGCCGACCACGCGGACCCGGCTCAGGACGTGCCGGTCGCCCATGGCGAAGGCGATGACGGTCGCCACGAGCGGCACCGTCGCGATGAGCAGCCCCGCCAGGCTGCTCGAGATCGCCTCCTCGGCGTGGTTGAGCAGGAACCACGGGCCGACCATCTCGATGGCGGCGAACGCCAGCAGGGCCGGCCAGGCCGTCAGGGCGGGGCGGACGACGCCGGCCCGCAGCGCCACCGGCACGAGCACCAGGCTCGCCAGCGCCGTCCGGGCCAGGACGAGGAACGCCGGCGACAGCTCCTCCAGGGCGACCTTGATGAGCAGGTAGGGGATCCCCCAGATCACCGACATCGCGGCGAACAGCACCCACCCGCGGCGTGACACCGCTCAGCCCTCGACGACGAGCGTGCGCGGGCCGTCGTTGACCAGCGCCACCGCCATGTGCGCCCCGAACACCCCCGTGCCGACGTCGGCGCCCCGGGCGCGCAGCGCGGCGCAGAACGCCTCGACGAGCGGCTCGGCCACCTCGCCGGGCGCGGCGGCCGCCCAGGTCGGACGCCGTCCCTTGCGCGCGTCGCCGTAGAGGGTGAACTGGCTGACGACGACGAGCGGGGCGCCGAGGTCGGCCGCCGACCGCTCGTCGTCCATGATCCGCAGGTCGTGGACCTTGGCCGCCAGCCGGGCCGCCCGCTCCGGGGTGTCGTCGTGGGTGACGCCGAGCAGGACGACGAGGCCGGGGGAGTCGATGCGGGCGACAACGGTGCCGTCGACGGTGACGCTGGCCGAGCTGACGACCTGGACGACGGCCCGCATCGAGGTCCTCCGCCTTCCGCTGGTCCGACCCGGGAATCCCGGCGCTCACCGTAGTGCCGGGCGGGCAGCGGTTCGGGGGCGCGGGTCAGCGGCCGAACAGTCCGCGCTTCTTCTTCTTGCCGTCGTCCCGGGTGGGGTGCGGCCGGGTCGGCGCTGTCGGCGGCGGCGTCGATGTGGCCGGTCCGGCTCCGCCGCCTGCGTCGGTGGACGTCGCGAACAGCCCGGACAGCTCACGAAGCAGGGCGGCGGTGTCCGTGCCGTCGCGGTCGACCGAGCGGTACCGCGGCTGGGCAGCGGTGGCCGGCCGGGCGGGCGGAGCGTCGGCTTCCTCGGTGGCATCGGTGCTGTCGTCGGGGTCGTCGTCGGCGTCGTCGGCGTCCGACCGCTGGATCGCCCGGGCCACCGCGGCCGTCGCCTCGGCGTTGAGCTGGGAGATGAGGCTGACCGGGCTCACGTCGTCGGTCAGGCCGATGAGCATTGCGGTCGAGGTCGTGTCGTCGTCGGGGTCGTCGTCGGGGTCGTCGGGTTCGACGGACCGGGCCGCCAGGGCGGCGGCGGCCGCGGCGGCGGCCTGCCGAGCCTCCTCGATGAGCCGCGCGGACTCCTCGGCGGCGGCAGCCTCAGCGGCTGCCGCGGCAGCTGCTTCAGCCGCTGCTGCGGCGGCGGCCCGCTCGGCCTCCTCGCGCTCGCGCCGTTCGCGTTCCTCGCGCTCTTCCCGTTCGCGCCGTTCGGCGGCTTCGCGCTCCTCGCGCTCGCGGCGCTCGGCCTCCTCGGCGGCGCGGCGCTGTTCCTCCAGCCACGCCTCGTGGTCAGTCCAGGCCTGCTCCTCCGCACTGGCCCGCTGCTCGGCGAGCCACGTCGCGTGCGCCGTCCAGGCCTCGTCCTCGACCGCGGCCCGCTCGGCGGCGAGCCAGGCGGCGTGGTCCGCCCAGGCCCGGCTCTCGTCGCGGGTGCGCTCTGAGGACAGCCACTGCTCGTGGTCGGCCCAGGCCTGCTCCTCGACGCCCGCCCGCTCGGCGGCCAGCCAGGCGGCGTGCGCGGTCCAGGCCTCGTTCTCGACGCCGGCCCGCTCGGCGGCCAGCCAGGCGGCGTGGTCGGCCCACGCGGTCGCCTCGGCCGCGGCCCGCTGCTCGTCCAGCCACACCCGGTGCGCCGCCCAGGCCTCGATCTCGGCGGCTGCCTTGCGGTCGGCCTCCCACTGCGCGTGGTCGGCCCAGGCCTGCTCCTCGGCGCCGGCCCGCTCGGCGGCCAGCCAGGTGGCGTGGTCGGCCCAGGCGGTGGCCTCGATCGCCGTCCGCTGCGCGTCCAGCCAGGCCCGGTGGTCGGCCCAGGCGGCCGGCTCGACCCGGACCCGTTCAGCGGCCAGCCAGGCCCGGTGGTCCGCCCAGGCGGGCTCCTCGGCCTCGGCGCGCTCCTCGGCCAGCCACAGCCGGTGGAACCGCCACGCCTCGGCCTCGACCCGGGACCGCTCCCCGGCGAGCCAGACGGCGTGCTCCGCCCAGGCCCGCTCCTCCACGGCGGCGTCCAGGCGGCCGAGCTTGTTCTGCTGGATGCGGCCCATCTCGGCAAGGCGGGCCGCCTCCACCTCCGCGGCGATGGCGATCGCCTCGAGCCGGCGGCGCTCGCGCTCCTGCGCCTCGCGGAGCTCCGCCGCCCCTGCGGCCCCTTCGGGCGCGTTGATCATCGGCATATCGGGGTTCTCAGGCGCCGAAAGACCCGGTTCGCCGGTGATCAACGCGAGGGGGGGCTCGGGGGGCTCGGGGGGCTCGGGCGGCTGGGACGGCGTCGGGTCCGGTGCGGACTCGGCGGCGAACATCCCCTCCAGTGCGGCGGTCACCCGGGCCACCGAGGCGGCGACCTCAGCGACCGTCGGCTCGTCGTCGGAGTCCTCGTCCGGGTCCTCGTCCTGAGCGGCATCGAGCTCATCGGCGGGCGTCTCGGGCGCCTCGGCGTCCACCGGCTCGGAGCCGTCGACCTCGACCAGGCCCGCCCCCACGAGCGCGGCGACGACCTGCAGGGCCTCGTAGACCGTGTAGCCGCAGTCCACCGCGAGGTCGGACACCGACCGCTCGCCGTCGACCTTGCACAGCATCGCCCACTCGCCGGGGCCCAGGACGACGTCGTCGCTGACGACGGCGCTCGAGGACAGCACCGGCACGGCGTCCACCCCGCCGAGCAGCGTCTGCAGGTCCTCCCGGTGGGCGCGACGACGGCGCCCCTCGGCGAGCAGCGTCGGGACCTCCTGCGGCGGCGCGACGTCCATCCGGGCGGTCTTCTTCTTCTTGAACCGCCACGTCGTCACCTGCCAGCCCAGCAGGTCGGTGAGCATGTCGATGAGCTGCTCGGAGACGAACGCCTCGACCACCTCGCGGTCGACGAACCCGAGGTAGACGAGCAGCTCCCCGAGCCGCCACCCCTGCAGCTCGCTGCGCTGGATCTCCAGCGCCTCGGCGAGGGTCTCCGGGGCCAGCGCGCCGGACGACATCAGCCGGGAGCCGAGCAGCGGCCGGCGGCCGGGCACCCAGACCGAGTAGACGAGGCCCTCGCGCAGGTAGACCTCTGCTTCGGCGCCCTCGGGGTCGGTCGCGTAGAGGCAGCCGGTCGCGCCCTGCGCCGCGAGGTCGAGCAGGACCGTCTCGATCGGGCTGGTGAGGAGGTCGCCGTCGAGCATGCCCCTCCTCCCTCACCGCCGTCTGTGGATACCTCCCCATCGGCAGGTTGCCCGGGGGTGTTGAGCCCCTCGGCGCGGCCGGCCCGCTGGGCCGGTCGGGTGAACCTGGCACCGGGACGTGACACCATGGCGGCATGTCCCTCGCGGAGACGATGATCACGGTTGCCCCGACGGGGGCGGAGACGGCCAAGGCCGACGCCCCCGCGCTGCCCGTGACCCTCTCCGAGCTCGTGGAGACGGCCCGCGCGTGCGAGGCGGCCGGGGCCGCGATGATCCACGTGCACATCCGCGACGACGCCGCGCAGCCGACGCTGGACCTCGGCCGGCTCACCGAGACGGTCGCCGCCGTGCGCGACGGCAGCGGGCTGCTGGTCCAGCTCTCCACCGGCGGCTCGGTCCACGACCCGTTCGAGGACCGGCTGGCAGTCCTCGAGGCCGCCCCCGACTCCTGCTCGCTGACCTGCGGCACGGTCAACTTCGGCGACGACGTCTTCCTCAACCCGTGGCCGTTCATGGTCGAGCTGTACCGGCGCACCCAGGAGGCGGGGATCGTCCCCGAGTTCGAGCTGTTCGACCTCGGCCAGGTGCACGCGCTGAACCGCCTGCTCGACGAGTACGGCCCCCCGTCCGGCGGGCACGTGCACTGCGACTTCGTCATGGGGGTGCCCGGCGGCATGCCGGCGTCGCTGGAGGCGCTGCTCACCGGCGTCCGGGCGCTGCCCGCCGGGGCGTCGTGGTCGGCGACCGGCGTGGGGCGGGGGACCCTGCCGGTGGCGCTCGGCGCGCTCGCCGCGGGCGGCCACCTGCGCGTCGGCATGGAGGACACGCTGACCTACGCCAAGGGCGAGCCGGTCCGCGACAACGCCCAGCTGGTGGCCCGCGCCGCCGAGCTGGCCCGGCTGGCCCAGCGGCCGCCGATGAGCCCCGCGGCCGCCCGGTCGATGCTGGGCGTCAAGGACCGCCGCGGAGAGGGAGCAGCATGAGCGAGCCGATGCCCGGGGGCCGGCGGCGGGTGGACAAGGTGCTCGGCGAGGGCTTCCTGGACGGGCTGCGGGAGCTGTCCCTGCAGGAGGTCCGGGAGCGCCGCCACGAGGCCGAGCAGGAGGACGCCGACCTGTCCTACATCCGGCGGCTGCTCCAGGGCCGGCTGGACATCATCCGGGCGGAGCGGGTGCGCCGCGCGGAGGCGTCCGGCGTCCCGCTCGTGGAGCACCTGCCCGAGGTCCTGGGCGAGGGCCGCCGCACCGCCCCGCACGGCCTGGGCCGCTACCTGCACGTCGAGCCGACGCGGGTGGCCGAGAGCCGCCGCCGGGTCGAGCAGCTCATCGCCGACCCGCACCTGTCCGACGTCGGCGCACTGTCCGACGGCGAGCTGGCCGCGGCGGCCGAGGAGATCGCGGCGTACGAGCGGACCGTGAGCGACGTCCGCCGGCGCGTGCAGCACGTCATGGACACCCTCACCGCCGAGATCACCCGGCGCTACCGCGAGGGCGAGGCGTCCGTCGACGAGCTGCTGCGGGCCGACGACTGAGCCCCAGCCCGGTGACGGTCCTGGCGGAGGTCGTCCGCTGCGGGTTCGTCGAG
>JALOLN010000150.1 GCA_025455945.1 Actinomycetes bacterium | reverse complement strand
CTCGAGGGCGTGAAGCTCCTCCTGCTGCTCGTCGTGGCCGTCGTCATGGTGCGGGGGGTGCTGGCGGCCGCCCGCAGCCGGACGCCCGCGGACCGCGAGGCAGACAGCCCGGTTCATGGCACCCGCTGACGGGGCCGAGGTGGTCGACACCACCACCGACGACGCCCTCGGGACGGACGACGCCTGCGGGCTGCTCGACCGGCTGGCCCGCCGGGAGGTGTCCGCCGCCGAGCTGAGAGCGGCGGCGGTCGCCCGGGCTCGGGCCGCCAACGGCCGGCTCAACGCGGTGACGGCGTGGGTCGACGAGCCGCCCACTTCCGAGATCACCGTGCCGGGCGATGCAGCCTTCGCGGGGATCCCCTCGGTGGTGAAGGACAACGACGACCTCACCGGGTTCCCCACCCGGCACGGGTCGTGGGCGCTCCCGGACCGACCGGCGGCGGTGTGCTCCCCGTGGGTGGCGCAGTTCCTGCGTCTGGGGTTCACCCCGATAGCCAAGACCACCCTGCCGGAGTTCGGGCTCACGGCGACCACGGAGTCCGACCGCTTCGGCGCGACCCGCAACCCGTGGGACACCAGCCGGAGCGCGGGCGGCTCCAGCGGGGGGTCCGCCGCCCTGGTGGCCGCGGGTGTGGTGCCGCTGGCGCACGCCAACGACGGCGGCGGGTCGATCCGGATCCCCGCCGCCTGCTGCGGGCTGGTCGGGCTGAAGCCGACCCGGGGACGGGTGGTCGACCGGCCGGAGCTGGACCGGCTCCCGGTCAACCTCCAGGTGCAGGGGGTCCTCACCCGCAGCGTCCGCGACACCGCCCGGTACCTCGCGGCGGCCGAGCGGCTGCACCGCAACCCGGCGCTGCCGGAGATCGGACTGGTCGATGGCCCGGGGCGGGCGCGACTGCGGGTGGGTGTTGTCGTCACGGGCCTGCGGGGGCTGCCGGTCAGCGCCGACACCGCGGCAGCGGTCCGGGCGGCAGGAGCCCTCTGTGCCCGACTGGGGCACGACGTCGAGGAGCTCGAGGCGCCGGTGGCCGAGGGGTTCGGCGAGGACTTCCTGCGCTACTGGGGCCTGATCGCCTTCGTCCTCCGCCACGCGGGTGGGCAGCTGTACGGCCCAGGCTTCGACGGCACGCGTACCGAGGCGTTCACCCGGGGGCTGAGCTCCCTGGCCGTCCGGCGGGCGCCGCTGGTGCCGGGCTCGGTCCGCCGGCTCCGCCGCCTCGCGCGCGAGCACGAGGACGTGTACGCCCGTTTCGACGTCCTGGTCTCACCTGTCCTCGGGCACGTCGCACCCCGCATCGGGTACCTGGGGCCGGACGTGGACTTCCGCACGCACCTGGTGCGGCTGCTCCGCTTCGGGTCGTTCACCGAGCTGCAGAACGTCACCGGGTCGCCGGGCTTGTCGCTGCCGCTGGGCAGGTCGGCGGAGGGCCTGCCGATCGGGGTGCACCTCAGCGCCCCCTTCGGGCACGAGCGCCGTCTGCTGGAGCTGGCCTTCGCGCTGGAGGAGGCCGCCCCCTGGCCGAGCCGCCCGGGGTCAGCCGGCCAGCGTCCCCCCGAACACCTGCCAGGCCAGCGCTGACTTGGCCACCAGGCTCAAGGTGATGTAGGCCCGCTCGCCCACGAGGTAGTCCCGCCACCGGCCGACCTGCCGGTACTGCAGCCACTGGTTGACGGCGAAGACGTTGAAGAAGAGGAACAGCGAGACGATGATCCCGTAGACGAACCCGGGTGGCTCGGCGCCGGTCGTCGACCCGGGGGCGACGACGTAGACGAGGACGGCGAGCCACGGGACCACGCCGGCGATGCAGCCGAAGACGAACGGCAGCCATCCGCCGTCCCCGGGCTGGTGGTAGCGCTCCTGCAGCCAGCCGAAGAGGATCATCGAGGCGTTGACGCCGAAGATGGCCAGCAGCGCGGTGACGTCCGAGATGCCGGTGAGCTGGGCGATGAGCACGATCATCATCGAGCTGGAGACCGAGTACTCGACCCAGCGCAGGTAGTTGTGGCCCTGGGCGAGCCCGCTGACGTACCGGCCGTAGTACCAGGGGCTGGCCAGGACCAGGTGGGCCACCGCCGACAGCAGGAAGAAGCCGGCCACCGCCAGGCCGACCGGGGTGTCGAGCAGGGTGACTGTGTCTTCGGGCACGGTCCCCGGGGGGCCGGCCAGGTAGGTCGCCGTGACGGGCAGCGTGAAGTCGTTCGCGAGCAGCACCACGACGACGGCCTGCAGCGCGTGCAGCCCCCCGGCCACGAGGTTGTAGCGGCGGAGCGCGGCGAACCGAGCGGCGTCGGCCGAGGTTCCCGGTGCCGTCCCGACGGGGGCGGGGTGTGCTGCGGCGGCCATGCCGTCTCCTTCCCTGAAGATCAACTCGTCTCAGCGTATTGATCTCTCACCGCCGGCGCATCTCGGGACGTCCGTCCCGGCCCACGGCCTGCGGCGGACGGCTAGGGTGCGCCACGTGGAGCCGCCCCCGGCCACGCCATCGGTCCAACCCCTGCACCACCTGCGTCCCACCGGGCTGCCGGCACGCACCTGGTGGGCGCTGGTCGTGGTCGGCCTCGTCGGGCAGGTCGCCTGGACCATCGAGAACATCTACCTCAACCTCTTCGTCTACGACACCATCACCGACGAGCCCGGCGTGCTCGCCGCCATGGTGGCGGCGAGCGCCCTCGCCGCCACGACCGCCGCCTTCGTCGTCGGGGCGCTGAGCGACCGGTGGGGCCGGCGTCGGGTCTTCATCGCGGGCGGGTACGTGCTGTGGGGCGTGTCGACGATGGCGTTCGGGCTGGCCTCCGTGGACACCCTGGCCCGGTTCGTGCCTCTGGCGGAGGCGGTCTCCGCCGCCGCGGCGACGGTGATCCTCATCGACGCCGTGATGAGCTTCCTCGGCGCCGGCGCCAACGACGCCTCGTTCAACGCCTGGGTCACCGACGTCACCGACGTGGACAACCGCGGCCGGGTGGAGGGTGTGCTGGCGGTCCTGCCGCTGGTGTCGATGCTGCTCGTCTTCGGGCTCCTCGACGCGATGACGCAGGCCGGCGACTGGTCGGCGTTCTTCGTCCTCGTGGGCACCCTCATGGTGCTGGCGGGCGGTGCCGCGTGGTTCCTGGTCCGCGACGTGGGGGACGGCCGCCAGCAGCGCGAGGGCCTCTGGACGGCGATGGTCGACGGCCTGCGGCCGACGGTGGTCCGCGGCAACCCCCGGCTCTACCTGACCCTCGCCGCGCTGGGTGTCGTCGGCGTGTCCTCGCAGGTGTTCCTGCCCTTCCTGCTCATCTACGTCCAGTACTCGCTGCAGATCGAGGCCTACGCGCTGGTGATCGCCGTGGTGCTCACCGGCGCCTCCCTCGTCGGCGTGCTGGGGGGCCGGCTGATCGACCGGGTGGGCAAGGTCCGGTTCATGGTCCCGGCGACGCTGGTCTACCTGGCCGGCCTGCTCCTCATGGCCGTGGCCCGCAGCCTGCTCCCGCTGATCGGAGCCGGCCTGGTGATGATGTCGGGCTTCATGCTGATGATGGCGACCGTCGCCGCTGCCGTGCGCGACTACACCCCGGTCGACCGGGTGGGGGCGGTCCAGGGCCTGCGGATGGTCTTCTACGTGCTGGTGCCGATGGTGGTCGGCCCGTTCATCGGGGCCGCCGTCATCCGTGGCGCCGACGAGTACTACGAGGAGCTCGGCCAGCTCAAGCAGGTGCCGACCTCGGCCATCTTCGTGGCGTCCGCGGTCGTGGCGCTGCTCGCCTTCCTGCCCGTGGCCGCGTTGCGCCGGTGCGAGACCGCAGCCGCGCGGCGCGACGGCACCTGATGGCGGTCCCGCTGGTGGGCGGCCTGCTGACGCCGTGGGGGGAGTCGCTCGACCCCGACCGGCCACTTCCCGAGTACCCCCGTCCGCAGCTGGTGCGGGACAGCTACCTCAACCTCAACGGGCGATGGGAGTACGAGGTCACGACCAGCGAGCGGACGCCGACGCGCTTCGATGGCCGCATCGTCGTCCCCTTCTCCCCGGAGACCCCGCTCTCCGGGGTCGGGCGGACGCTGCTGCCCGGTGAGGTGGCGCACTACCGTCGCCGGGTCACCCTGCCGGACGGGTTCCGGGCGCGCCCCGACGACCGGGTGCTGCTGCACATCGGCGCCGTCGACCGATGGTGCCGGGTCGAGGTCAACGGCCGAGGTGTCGGGGAGCACACCGGCGGCTACCTGCCCGTGACGTGCGACGTCTCCGACGCGCTGCGGCCCGGCGCGAACGACCTGCAGGTGGTCGTGCGGGACCCCACGGACGCCGCTCCGGGAGCACGGGGCAAGCAGCGGCTCCGGCCGGGCGGCATCTGGTACCCACCGGTATCGGGGATCTGGCAGACGGTGTGGCTGGAGTCGGTCCCCTCGGCCTGGATCCAGCGGCTGGAGATCGTCCCGGACCTGCCGGCCGAGGCGCTCCGGGTGACGGCGGTGCTCGCGGGGGGACCCGACGTCGCCTGCACGGTGGTCGTCCGGGCCGACGGGGTCGAGGTGGCCGGCGGGCAGGGCCGCACCGGTGCACCGGTCGTCGTCCCCCTGCCCGACGCCCGGCCGTGGACCCCGGAGGACCCCTTCCGCTACGACCTCGAGGTCACGGCCGGCCGGGACACCGTGCGCAGCCACGCCGGCCTGCGGTCTTTCGGGGTGGGACCGGACGCGGCCGGCCACCCCCGCCTGCTGCTGAACGGGCAGCCCTACTTCCACGCGGGCGTCCTGGACCAGGGTTACTGGCCGGACGGCGGCTACACGGCGCCCAGCGACGAGGCGATGGTCCATGACATCGCCACCATGAAGCGGCTCGGGTTCACGATGCTGCGCAAGCACGTCAAGGTGGAGCCCCTGCGCTGGTACGAGCACTGCGACCGGCTCGGGATGATCGTCTGGCAGGACCTGGTCAACGGTGGGGGGCGGTACTCGCCACTCGTCGTCTCCGGTCCGGCGGTGCTCCCCGTCCGGCTGCGCGACAGCCGGCACCGGGTGTTCGCCCGGGCCGACGCCGCGGATCGTCAGCAGTGGCTGGCGGAGCTGGCCGAGACGGTCGCGCTGCTGGGCAACGTCACCGGGCTCGCGGTCTGGGTGCCGTTCAACGAGGGCTGGGGCCAGTTCGACGCCGCCGACGTGGCTGCGCGGCTGCGTGCGCTCGACCCGGCCCGGCTCGTCGACCACGCCAGCGGCTGGCACGACCAGGGTGCCGGCGACGTCACCAGCCGCCACGTCTACGTGCGCCGGTTCCGGGTGCCGCGGCGCCGGCCGGGCACGTCCCGCCGGGTGCTGGCCCTGACCGAGTACGGCGGCTATTCGCTGCGCCTGCCGGCGCACAGCGTCGGCGTACGCGAGTTCGGCTACCGGCGGTTCTCGTCCGTCGTAGCCCTCGGGGCTGCGTTCCGGCGCCTGCACGACGAGCAGGTCGTGCCGGCGGTCGCGCGCGGCCTCGCGGCCACGGTCTACACCCAGCTGTCGGACATCGAGGACGAGACCAACGGCCTGCTCACCTACGACCGCAGGGTCCTCAAGGTGCCCGAGGCGGTGGTCCGGCGGGTCACCGCGCAGCTGCGCCTGGAGC
>JALOLN010000149.1 GCA_025455945.1 Actinomycetes bacterium | reverse complement strand
CACGTGGGAGAGGTCCACGAGCATGCCGAGCCGGTTCAGCTCCCGGACGACGTCCCGGCCCTCGTCGCTCAGGCCCCCGTGCCGCGGCTCGTCGGTCGCCGAGTCGGCCCAGGCGGTCGTGTCGTTGTGGGTGAGGGTGAGGTACCGGGCCCCCAACTGGTGCATCGTCCGCAGGGTCTCCAGTGACCCGCCGACGGAGTGGCCGCCCTCAAGCCCGACGAGGGATGCGATCCGCCCCTCCGCCATGGCCGTCACGACGTCGTCGGCGGTCTCGCACCAGGCCAGCTCGTGCGGGTGCACCGCCACCATCTCGCGGATCAGGCCGATCTGCTCCAGGGTGGCGGCCACCGCGCGGTCGCCCTCCCAGGAGGCGGGCACGTAGGCCGACCAGAACTGGCCGCCGACCCGCCCGAGCCGCAGCCGGGGCAGGTCGGTCTGCGTGCCGTCCAGGCCCTCACCGACCTCGACGAGTGCCCCGACCGCCGCGGTCGCGTCGCCGCCGGCCCGGCTGCGCAGCGCGAACGGCAGGTCGTTGTGGGTGTCCAGCACCGGGTGCTGGGTGAGCAGGACCAGCGCGTGGCGCAGCGCGTCCGGGTAGTCCACGGGGGTGATGCTGTCACGCCGGGCGTCGCGCGGGCAGGCGTGCGGGACCTCCGGCTCAGCCGTCGGGACCGCTGGCGCAGGAGAATGGAGGCGGACGAGAGGGGGTGGAGACGATGCCATCGGGATGGATGCCCGACGCCAACCACGACCAGCGCATGCGGGTCGCGCTCAGGCGCTCACGCCGGCGTGGACCGGCCACGCGTCCGACGGCGTCGGTCCCCCGGACCGACACGCGGTCGCGGCGTCCGAAGGCCTAGCCAGCCGGACCTAGACGATCCGCTCGCGCTCGTCGTGAGCGATTGCGCCCCGCGCCTCGAGCGCGGGGCCGTGCTCGGCGGCGTGGTGGGCGCAGAAGAGCAGCTCGCCACCGGCCGCGAGGGTGAACCGCACGAACGCCTGAGCGCCGCAACGGTCGCAGCGGTCGGCAGCGGTCAACGGTGCGGTGTTCGGGGCCAGAGCTGTCGTCACGTCGCCTCCGGGTGGGTCGCCTGGTGTCACCCTGCACAACATCGTCGCACCCCGCTGGGCTTCCCGCAGGTCCTGGCGTGTCGGTTCGCTGTCCGCAGAACCGTCACAAGCGCACGAACTGGGGATCCTGCGCGTGGCTGCACTGATGATGTCGGCAGCCGCGGGTAACCTCCTGAGCCGTGACCGCCCAGCCCGTCTCGACGCCGTCCTCGGAGTACACCGCCCGCCACCTGTCGGTCCTGGAGGGACTGGACGCCGTCCGCAAGCGACCCGGCATGTACATCGGGTCGACGGACTCACGCGGGCTCATGCACTGCCTGTGGGAGATCATCGACAACGCCGTCGACGAGGCCCTCGACGGCCACTGCACCCGGATCGAGGTCGTGCTCCGCCCCGACGGCTCGGTCGAGGTCCGCGACGACGGCCGCGGGATCCCGGTCGACGTGGAGCCGAAGACCGGGCTGACCGGCGTCGAGGTCGTGATGACCAAGCTGCACGCCGGGGGCAAGTTCGGCGGGGGGTCCTACGCGGCCTCCGGCGGGCTGCACGGCGTCGGCGCCTCGGTGGTCAACGCGCTGTCCGTGCGGCTGGACGTCGAGGTCGACCGCGACGGCAAGGTGCACGCGATGTCGTTCCGTCGGGGGGTTCCTGGCGAGTTCGCGGGGGAGGCTGTCGACGGGCCCTTCGTCGAGCGCTCCGGGCTCCGCGTCGTCGGCAAGGTGGCGCGCAAGCGGACCGGCACCCGGGTCCGGTTCTGGCCGGACCGCCAGGTCTTCCTCAAGGAGGCCGAGCTCTCCCTCGCCGACCTGCACGACCGGGCGCGCCAGACCGCCTTCCTCGTCCCCGGCCTGACCCTGGCGATCCGCGACGAGCGGGAGCACGGCGACACGGTCGAGGAGACGTTCCACTTCTCCGGCGGGATCTCGGAGTTCTGCGAGTTCCTCGCCCCCGACCCCGGCGTCTGCGACGTCCTGCGGCTGCGCGGCACGGGCCACTTCCACGAGACCGTCCCGGTGCTCGACGACCGCGGGCACCTCACCCCGACCGAGGTCCAGCGCGAGCTGACGGTCGACGTGGCGCTGCGGTGGGGCACGGGGTACGACACGACCGTGCGCTCGTTCGTCAACATCATCGCCACGCCCAAGGGCGGTACCCACGTGGCGGGGTTCGAGCGGGCCCTGACCAAGACGGTCAACGAGCAGCTGCGGGCGGCCCGGGTGCTGCGGGCCAGCGAGGACGATGTGGTCAAGGACGACGTCCTGGAGGGGCTCACCGCGATCGTCACGGTGCGGCTGGCCGAGCCGCAGTTCGAGGGACAGACCAAGGAGGTGCTGGGCACCGCTGCCGCAACCCGCATCGTGGGCCACGTGGTCGGCCGCGAGCTCAAGGCGTTCCTCACCTCGACCAAGCGAGGGGACAAGCAGACCGCCCGTGCGGTCCTGGAGAAGGTGGCCGCCGCGGCCCGCACCCGGGTGGCGGCCCGCCAGCACAAGGAGCTGCAGCGCCGCAAGAACGCCCTGGAGACCTCGTCCCTGCCGGCCAAGCTCGCCGACTGCCGTAGCGACGACGTCGACCGCAGCGAGCTGTTCATCGTCGAGGGCGACAGCGCGCTCGGCACGGCGAAACTCGCCCGTGACTCCGAGTTCCAGGCGCTGCTGCCGATCCGCGGCAAGATCCTCAACGTGCAGAAGGCCTCGCCGTCGGACCTGCTGCGCAACGCGGAGTGCGCCTCCATCATCCAGGTGGTCGGGGCCGGGTCGGGGCGGACCTTCGACCTCGACGGGGCCCGCTACGGCAAGATCATCATCATGACGGACGCCGACGTCGACGGCGCCCACATCCGCACGCTGCTGCTCACGCTGGTGTTCCGGACGATGCGTCCGCTGCTCGAGGCCGGCCGGGTGTTCGCCGCGGTGCCGCCGCTGCACCGGATCGAGGTGGTCACCGGCGGGGGCAAGAAGAACGAGTACGTCTACACCTACTCCGACGCCGAGCTGCGCCGGGTGCTGGCCGACCTGGAGAAGCGGGGCAGGCGGGTCAAGGATCCGATCCAGCGCTACAAGGGCCTCGGCGAGATGGACGCCGTCCAGCTGCGCGAGACCACGATGGACCCCCGGCACCGCACGCTGCGCCGGGTCACCCTCTCCGACGCCGAGGCGGCCGAGCGGACGTTCGACCTGCTCATGGGCTCCGACGTCGCCCCGCGCCGGGAGTTCATCGTCGACGGCAGCGGCGCCGTCGACCGCTCGCGCATCGACGCCTAGGCTCGGGCGACGTGTGCTGCATCGTCGCGCTGATGGCCCTCATCGGCCCGCGGGTCGCGTTCGTGTTCACCTGGCTGTTCACCGACCAGGTCGACCTGGCGTTCGACGGGGACTTCTGGGTGCCGCTGCTCGGGCTGGTCCTCCTGCCGTGGACCGCGTTGATGTACGCGCTGTGCTACTCGCCCACCGAGGGGATCAGCGGGTTCGGCATCTTCCTCGTGGCGTTCGGCGTCCTGGCCGACTTCGCGTCCTACGCCGGCGGCCGGTTCAGCCGCCGCTGAGCCTGGACCGCTGGCGGCTGCCCGGGGCCGAAGGCCTCTGCCCTGCCCGCCGGGCTGCGCCGACGATGAGGGTGGCGGCAGGAGGCAGATGGTCATGGTCGCAACGCCTGTGCACGCGGCCACCGAGCAGTGGTCGATGCGGGAGGCACGCAGGGCTTTCGAGCGCGCGCCGGTTGCTCAGTTCGACGATCTCGTCGGACGATGGGACGGCGAGATGGCGGGGCGTGTGTCCCTCCGACGGCTCACCCTCGCGATGAACGCACTGACCCCGCTGCGCGGCTGGTGCGGCAAGGAGTTCGAGGGTTCGGGCATGGTGCGCAACCTGGTTCGCCGCGACGGCGGCGTTCAACAGTCCGTGTCGGCCGCCGCCGGCGACGGTGTCTCGCTGGTCGACGGTCGGCCGGCCGTCGTCGTCGACTACTCCGGTGCCAGGCCGCCGGTTCGGTGGGTCCGAGGCGAGCTTCGGTGGCTGACGCCGGGCTCCGAGGTGCTCGGGGTCCTGCTCTTCCCGGTCAGCGGTCGGTTCGTGGGGCCGTTCCCGTTCACGATGGTTCGGCGCCGCTGACGTCGTCCACCGCGCGCAGCCGGCCGGTCTTCACGTCGAGGATTGCGCCGCCGACGACCAGGCCGGCGGGCAGCAGCGGGAAGGAGCGGATCCGGACGAGGTCCTGGCGCAGCGCCGCCTCCTGGTCGCGCTCGGTGCGAAACTCCAGGCTGCGGGTGTCGACGCCGTACCGCTCCTGGATCAGGGCGTGCAGCTCCGCTTCGCTGGACTCGGCCATCCGGCAGTGGGTGTGAGGCATGACCAGCACCCGCTCGACGCCGAGCAGGTACGCGCCCAGCACCAGCGTGCGCAGTACGTCCTCGGTCACCCGGGCGCCGGCGTTGCGCAGGATCTTCGCGTCGCCGGGCCCGATGCCCAGCGTCCGGAACGGGTCAACCCGAGAGTCCATGCAGGTGATGACGGCCAGTCCACGCGCGGCCCGGGCCGGCAGATCACCCTGGGTAAACGTCCTGGCGAAGGTGCCGTTGGCCTCGAACAGGTCCTCGAATCCCTCGATCATGCATCCTCCAGCCACTTGATGCCACAGCCGAGCGCGGGCCGGTGCGGCAGCGGCACGGCGCGGCCGGCCAGCACCTTGCTCACGGCGTCGCGGAGCAGGTGCCCATCCACCCGCTCGGCGTTGCCGGGGGTAGCGGCGTCGAACGCCCCGCGGTAGGCCAGCCTGCGGTCGGCGTCGAAGAGGAAGAAGTCGGGGGTGCAGACGGCGCCGTAGGCGCGGGCGACGTCCTGGGTGGCGTCGACCAGGTAGGGGAACCGCCAGCCGGCCCGCTCGGCCTGCTCCCGAAGGCGCGGGACATCGTCGTCAGGGTAGGCCGCGACGTCGTTGGAGCAGATCGCGACCATGGCCAGCCCGGTGCCCTCGAACGCGTCGTGGAAGGAGCCGAGGCGCTGCTCCACGTGGCGGACGTACGGGCAGTGGTTGCAGACGAACGCGACCAGCAGGGCCGGCTCGTTGGCGAAGTCGGCGAGGGCGACCGGCGTCCCGTCGAGGTCGGGGAGGGTGAAGTCGGGGGCGGGTGTGCCGAGCGGGGTGGGCCCGGAGGAGACGGCCATGGCCACCACGGTAGTGGCGCGGTGCGTGGGGACGGCGGACAGGGGCCCGTACCCGGGCCCCTGTCGCGGACCCCCACTCGCCCGCCGCCCCGAAGGGAGCGTGGCGACCCCGCCGCGGGGACCTTACCCGGCGAGGGCGGCGCAGACGTCCAGTGTGCGCCCGGTCTGCGTCCTGAAGGGTCCGGCGACGACCTCGTCGTCGGCGTTGTACTCCCTGACGACGACCCTCCGTCCGGTGAACCAGGTCAGCTGACCGGCCGAGATGTCGATGCTGGGACCACGGAACACGATCACCTCCGTGTAGTACCCCTGGGCGTCCGGAGCCGACCAGGTGATGCGCATCGAGCCGT
>JALOLN010000148.1 GCA_025455945.1 Actinomycetes bacterium | reverse complement strand
CGCGTCGTCGCCGTCAAGCGCGTGGAGCTGCACGGCAGCGTCCACGACATGGCCCGCGCCCGCCTGCGGCTGCGACGGGAGGCCGAGGCGCTCGGGCGGGTGCGACACCCCAACGTGATGCCCCTGCTCGACCTCGTCGACGAGGCCGACGAGGTCGTGCTGGTGATGCCCTACCTGTCGGGGGGTACCCTCGCCGACCAGGTGCGCGAGCACGGTCGGCTGACCCCCGGGCAGGTCCTGGCCATCGCCGGACCCCTGCTCGAGGGACTGGCGGCCGCGCACCGCCAGGGCATCGTCCATCGGGACCTCAAGCCGGCCAACATCCTGTTCGACGCCGACGGTCGGCCGTATCTCACCGACTTCGGCATCGCCACCCTGCGCGACACCACCCCGGGGCTCACCGCCACGGGCATGATCATGGGGACCCCGGAGTTCATGGCTCCGGAGCAGGCCCGGGGTGAGCAGGCCGACGCAGCCTGTGACGTGTTCGCGCTGGGAGCGACGCTGCTGTACGCGTTGACGGGCAGCGGCCCGTGGGGCCGGGGGGATCCGCGCGCCCTGCTCCTGCGGGCGTCACAGGGCCGGACGGTGCGGCTCCCGGCCGATCTGCCGCCGGCGCTCGACCGCCTCCTCGTCGCCATGTTGGCCCGCAACCCGGACCGACGGCCCACGGCGGCGGCGCTCGTCGGCGGACCGGCGGGCACGGCGCTGCTCACGCCGCCACGGCGGCGCTGGCCCGCGATCGCCGTGGCCGCGGCGGCGGTCGTGGTGCTGGCCGGCGCGGCGACCGCGGTGGCGACCTGGCCCGACGACACGACGACCGACGGCGACCGGGCCGCGGCGGAGCCCGTGGACACGACGGCACCGTCGACGGTGCCGTGCACCCCCCTGCCCTACCAGGCCTGCGGCGAACCCGTCGCCCCTTTCACCGATGGCACCGACTGCACCGCCGAGCACGCCGACTACGACGGCGACAGGACCAACGGCTGCGAGGCGGAGCCCGACGACCTCGACGGCTCGTTGCCGGACGACACCCTCGAGGCCAACCTGGTGCCGCTCGACGACATCGACCGCTATCCCCTCGCGGTGGAGGACGACTTCCACTTCAGCTGCGACGGCACCGTGACGATCCGGCTCACCGCGCCGGCCGGGGCGTCCATGCGCCTCGACGTGCTCGAGGGCGGCGCCATCCTGGCCTCCACGACCAGCACGGACGGCGTCGGGTCGACCGTGTCGCTGACGGAGCCGGAATGCCTCGGCGACGACAGCACCGAGCTGCAGCTCCGGGTGAGCTGGGCGGGCGAGGCGCGCACCGCCGACACGTACCGCCTCGAGATCGCCGGCTCCTACTAGCACCCCGTACCGCAGCGACCTCGTGCCCGGAGCCGGACCCGCCCGGTAGGGTCGCGGCCCATGAGCGACACGGCCCCCACCACCGGCCTGGACGCCCTCGGCGTCACCTATGCCTCGCTGCCGGCGTTGGGCGCCGCTGGCGTGGCGCAGGTGGCGGGCTGGGCCAGGGAGGCCGGCTACCGCTCCTTCTGGACGGCCGAGACCGTCGGGCTCGAGGCCTTCACCGTGCTCGCCGCCGCGGGCGCCACCGCTCCCGGGCTGGATCTGGGCACCGGCGTGCTGGCCCTGCAGATCCGCACGCCCATGGTGGTGGCCATGGCCGGTGCCACCCTGCAGGCGCTGCACCCCGACCGGGACATCCTCCTGGGGGTGGGCATCTCCTCGCCGGTGGTCACCCAGCAGTGGCACGGCGTGCCCTACGGCGAGCGTCCCCTGGCCCGGGTGCGGGAGTACGTCGAGGTGTTGCGGGCCTGCCTGTCCGGCGAGGCCGTCACGTTCCAGGGCGACTTCTACGACGTGCGGCGGTTCCGACTGGGTGTGCGCCTCGGGGAGCGACGGCCCCGCATCGTGGTCGGCGCGCTGAACGCGGGCATGCTGCGCCTCGCCGGCGAGGTGGCCGACGGCGTGCTGCTCAACTACCTCCCCGCCACCGCCGTGCCGTGGGCGGTGGAGCAGGTCCGCGCCGGCGGGGACGCCACCGTGTACGCCTACGTCCCCGGCGGGGTGGGCGACCGGCAGGCGGCGCTGTCCGCGGGCCGCAAGGACCTCTTCTCCTACGCCGTCGTGGATGCCTACGCCGCAGCCTTCGAGCGGGCGGGCTTCGCCGACGAGGTGGCCGACATCCGGGAACGCCACGCCGCCCGGGACCGGGAGGGCGCGGTCGCCGCCGTGTCGGACCGCATGGTGGACGCCATCGACATCGTCGGCGACGCCGACCACGTCCGCGACGCCGTCGCGGCGTACGTCGACGCCGGCGTGGAGGTTCCCGTCGTCATGCCCCTGCCGTGGGGTCCGGACCGCGCCGCGGTCGTGCGGGACACGATCCGGGCCGCCGCCGGCCGGTGAGCCCACCCCGCCGGACCCGCAAGTCGGCGGCGCCCCGGGATCCCTGGCCCGAGACCGGTCTGGCCGAACTGGGCCTGGCACCCGGCGAGGCCGTGCGCTTCCGTCGTCAGGACGGCGAACGCTGGAAGTCGGCCACCGTCGAACGCCGCGAACGCGACGGCAGCGTCGGCCTGCGCGACACCCGGGGCGCGGCGCGTGCCATCCCCGTCGAGCAGATCGAGGTCGCGGTCACCGGACCACGCGGCGGGCGTGCCTGGGAACCGCTCGGCGAGCGCGTGGCCCGCACCGAACAGCTCCGCCTCCTGTGAGCGCCGTGGATCCCGCCGCACCACACAGCTTCCGGCACCTGGCCGGTGACGCCCTGCCGCTCGCGCTGGCCGGGCTGCACCGCGAGCTGACCCCGGACGTCGCGGCGGCGATCGAGCTGCCCGCACCGATCCCGGGCCGCGTCCCGACGGCGACGGCACGCGACGCCGAGCACCTGGTCGTCGGTGCCGGCTTCCGCGACCTCACCGTCGAGGTCGTGCCACCGTCGCGTCACGACGAGGCGCGCCGGGTGCTGGTGCGGGCCACCCGCGCCGACACCCTCCCCGACACGGTCGGCCCCGACATGCGGTTGCTGGTGTGCGGGCTGAACCCGAGCCGCTACGCCGCTGCGGCCGGCGTGGGCTACGCCCGGCCAGGGAACCGGTTCTGGCCCGCCGCCCTCGCCGCCGGTCTGGTGAGCCGCGACCGTGACGCCTCCCACGCCCTCGCGCACCACGGCGTGGGCCTGACGGACCTGGCCAAGCGTGCCACCGACCGGGCGGACCAGCTCGAGCCCGGTGAGCTGGCCGCGGGCATGGCCCGGCTGGAGTGGCTGGCCGGCTGGCTCGCACCCCGTGCGGTGTGCTTCGTCGGCCTGGCCGGCTGGCGGGAGGCGGTGGACCGGCGGGCCCGGGCCGGCGTGCAGTCCCGCACCGTCGGCGGACGACCCGCCTACGTCATGCCCTCCACGAGCGGGCTGAACGCCCACGCCTCGCTCACGGCGCTGACCGACCACCTGCGGGCCGCCGCGGTGCTCGCCGACCGCGCCGGGTGACCTGCGCCAGCATCGACGCCGCGACCCCGAGGCCGACGAGCAGCACCGCGACCACGGCCGTGCCGCGAGGGTCGCTCCCCGTGGACGGCAACGTGCCGGTGGCCGTGGCCGCCGCCGGAGCAGCCGTCGCCGGGACCGCACCCGAGCTCGACGGCGGGGCGGGAGCCGGGGCCGGCGGCACCGTGGTGGTCGTCGTGACGCTGGCGGGGTCGGGGCCCCACACACCCAGCGACGGGTTGGAGGCCGGCGCCCTGCCGTCGGCGAAGCGGGCCGAGACCTGGAAGTGGTAGAGCGCGCCCGGGGATGCCGCCGTGTACCGCAGGGTCGTCGTGTCCCCGGGCACGGTGATGACCGCACCGCCGCCCAGCACGTCGACGAGGTACTCGAGCACCGGCTCGTCGGTCGGCGGTGGCCGCCAGGTGACCTCGATGGCACCCTCCACGCTCGTGGCCGTGACCGCGGTCGGGATGCGTGCCGGGCGGTAGTCGCGACAGGCCTGGCCGCGCAGGCCGGGACAGGCGGGCAACGCGTCCGGCACGTCGGGCGTCGAGGCGGCGTCCAGCAGCGGCAGCACGACCCGGGACGGGTAGGCCGCGGTGTGGAGGACCTCGTTGGTGACCGGGCCGGGGAACACGAGGGGTTCGGCCACCCAGAACGGACGGTTGCCGCCGGGCACCTCGACGTTGAGGCGCAGACGGGAGCCGGGCCGGAACACGTGGGCGAAGGGGAAGAGCTCGACCCGCACCAGGGTGGGCACGCCGTCGGCGAGGGGCAGGGCCGTCGTGCCCGGGTGCACGGGTCGCAGATCGGTCGAGCGGTCGGGATCGAGGTCCCGGCGGCTGGCCCGCAACCAGCCGCTCTGGATGTAGGTCTCCCGGCCGTCGGGGCGCACCTCGGTGATGGTCACCTCCAGGTCGATGTCGTCGACACCGCCGGGGCGGATCCACAGGTCGACGCTGCCCGAACCGGCGTACGCCGTGTCCTGCGTGAACGCCGGCGTCACGAAGCTCGCCGCCGTCCCCTCCTCCAGCGCCCGCCAGTCCAGCGCCGGCAGGGGCTTCCAGATGGCCTCGGTGCTGCCCGCGAAGGTGCGGGGCACCTTGGCCTGGGGCTCGTAGCGGTAGGTCGTGCGCCCCCGGTGGGCGTCGTCGGTCACCGTCGACGGCTGCCCCGCCAGCTCCCCGTCGGGCTGCAGGTACCAGGCCTGCGCCGTGGTCCCCGGGATCGGGAAGTCGCCGTAGCGCTGCTCGACCGTGGCGAACGGCTCACCCGGGTTGCGCCCGGCGCCGTTCTCCCACAGCACCCGCACCGGAGGCTCCGCCTCGTAGGCGGCGAGCGCCTCGCCGTAGGACCCGTAGCCGGCGAAGCGATCGGGCGGGAACGTGACACCGGCCGTGCCGAACAGGTCCTGGTACAGCAGCGACGCGCCCACCCGCACGAGGGGTGGCAGCACCGGGACCCGCCGACCGACGTAGAAGTCCACGAACTCCGCCAGGTGCTGGAGTTGGTCGGGGCCGAGGCCTTCGACGTGGGTGCCGTTGGTCAGGGTCACCCGCAGGGGCAGGCCGTCGCCGAACCGGGGCACCATGGTCGCCCAGTACCCTCCCGTCTGCTCGTCCTGGAAGGCGCCGGAGAGGTAGGTCGGCACCGCGATGCGATCCACGAACAGGTCGGGCACGAGGTAGTCGAAGGCGGGATCGTAGAGCCGGTCCGGTTGGAGCTCGTCGGTGAAGTCGCGGCTCTGGAGCCGCAGGACCTGGTTGTCGGCGCACACCACGTCCCCGTCGGCGATGCGCTGCTGCGCCCAGCCCGCGGCCGCCGGTCGTGCCGCCTGGTCCCGGGCCTCCAGCCACTCGAGGGGGAACCCGATGTTGCGGATGCCACCCGGGTAGGCGATGCCCCGGGGCAGGTCGGCCAGCGTCGACAGCGGGGTGATGGCCCGCAGGTGCGGCGGCCGGGTGGCGGCGACGAAGAGCTGACTGATCCCCGGATACGAGATGCCGACCATGCCGACGTCGCCGTTGGACCAGTCCTGGGCGGCGAGCGCTTCGATCACGTCGTACCAGTCGAGGCTCTGGAGCGTCTCGAACAGGT
>JALOLN010000147.1 GCA_025455945.1 Actinomycetes bacterium | reverse complement strand
CACCCGACCGGTCGCTGTCGCCGTCTCGGCCCACCGGAACGGGCAGGTCCGCAGCCGCCAGAACCACTCGGCGACGCCGAGCTCGGCGAGGCTGAGCACCGCACCGCACCACAGCCCGATCCCGGCACCCGCGTCGCCGACCGACGGCGCCCGCTCGTAGACGCGCGCGGCGACTCCGACGCGACGCAGGGCCACCGCCAGGCTGAGCCCGCCGATGCCGGCACCGACGATCACGACCTCGGGAGGCACTGCACCAGCCTGTCAGGATGGAGTGGTGAGCGCGGGTGCACCCGGGGATCCGGTTCGCCGGCGGCGTCCGAGGTGGGTTGCCGCCGCCGCGGCTGCCGCCCTGCTCGGCGGTGGTCTGCTGCTCCTCTGGCCGCACGCCCAGCACTTCTCCCAGGGGCTGCCCCCGGACCAGTTCCACCGTGCCCTGGATCCGGAGCTGGCTGCCCGCTACCCGGAGGTGCTCGGGGTGGCGCACAACGCGGCCAACCGGCTCGACACGCTCGCAGTGGCGCTGGAGCACGGAGCCGACGTGGTCGAGGCCGACGTGATCTCCGTGCGCGGCGAGCTGGTGGCCGGACGGGACCAGCCGCTGGGCTGGCTCTCCAACCACCTGTTCCGGGGGCCGACGCTGGCCGAGGTGTGGGACGCCGCCGCAGCGGCCGACGTCCTCAAGCTGGACCTCAAGCGGGACGACGAGGCGTTCCTCGACGACCTCGTCGCGTTCTTGGCCCCCCGCCAGGGTGATCGGGAGGTGATGGTGTCGAGCCGCGACCGTGCGGCCCTGCTGCGGCTGCACCGTGACCTGCCCGACGTGACGCTGCTGTTCAGCATCGGATTCCCCGAGGGCGTCCGGCAGGTGCGCGCCGACGCCGAGCTGCAGCGGGCCATCGCCGGGGTGTCGGTGTTCCAGGGCCTGGTGGACTCCCGGCTCGTCGGCTGGGCCGACGACCGCGACCTGCTCGTGCTCGCCTGGCCGGTCAACGACGCGGCGACCCTGGCCACGACGGTGCGCCGAGGCGCCGACGGGATCACGACCGCCAACCTCGCCGTCCTCGAGGCCCTGGCATGAGGTGGCCGCGACCGCGTCCGCAGCGGCCGGTCTACGACATCGTCACCCCGACCGAGCACGAGGCGCTCGAGGCCGACATCCGGGCCCGGCGACGGCGGTACTTCCGGGTCATGGGCCTGTGCCTGGCACTCGTCGTGTTCGGCTTCCTCGTGCCCGCGCCGCAGCCGGTACGCGTCGCCGCGCTGGTCGTGGCCGCGGTGCTCCCGCCGATCGCGGCGATGGTGGGCAACACCTCGCCGTGGCGCGGCCGCCCGCCACGCTGACGGGCCCCGCCTCGGGTCAGCCGGCGGCAGCCGCCATCTCGGCGCGCCGGGCCAGCGCCAGCTCGCGGATGCGGGCCAGGTCGTCGTCGGTGTAGACACCGTTGACGCCGGCGATCGCGGCCAGCTTCATGCCGTGCTTGAGCCCGAGCCGGTAGATCTCCTTGACCTTCTCCCACTCGATGTTGCGCCCGACGGTGAACGTCTCGAAGCGGCCCTCGAGCGCGAGCACGACGGTCTCGGCGAGACAGGCGTAGGCGACCCCCGGCGGCAGGCCGATGTCCTTCATCCGGACCTCGCCGGGCAGCTCGATCTCGCCCGACTCGATGACGAGCACGTCCGGACGCTTCGCCACGTCCTCGGCGGAGAGGTCCAGCGGGCGGGCGACGTCGGTGATCACGCAGCCGGGCTTGACGGCCATGATGTCGAGCACCTTCTTGCCCGCGCCCGAGGTGGCGGTGACGATCATGTCCATGTCGGGCAGGAACTCGCCCGGTGTCGCGGCGATGTGGATCGTCGCGCGCGGGTTCTCCTTCTCCAGCTCGCCCTTGAGCGCGAGCAGCTTCGCAGTCTCCGGCGAGATCAGGTACAGGTCGTCGCTGGCCAGCGCGAGCAGCCGGGCACACACCGAGCCGATCGCCCCGGTGGCGCCGACCACCATCGCCTTGCCGGCGATGCGTCCGTGCTCGTCCTGCTCGGCCAGGCCGAGGCGCTCCATGGCCTCGTGGGCTGCCCAGAGGGCTCCGGAGGCGCTGTAGCTGTTGCCGGTCGTGATCGGCAGCGGCGCCTGCTTGGCGACCGTGACGCCGGCGTCCCCGACGACCTTGGTGAACGCGCCGAGCCCCATGACCTGGGCGCCCAGCTTCTTCGCCTTGTCGGCAGCGTCGAGCAGCCGGGCGTAGGTGAACTCCGGGCTGTGCGCCATGAGCTCCTTGGGCGTGCCCCCGACGGTGATCAGCCACCCCTCCGCCTCGTCGCCGGTCGGCGACTGCACCCCGGTGACCCGGCTGTACATCATCGGCGGCATGTAGGCCACGACCTTCTCGACGCCGTCCATCACGACGCTCGGTGCCACCTTCTCGATGGTCCGCAGCGGCTCCACGCTGGTGAAGTAGCTCTGGGACAGCGGGTGGATGACAAACGCGAACCGGCTCCGGCGGCGGTACCCGTTCGGGTACAGCAGCCGGGGCTCCAGTCCTGCGGCCACGACCATGTCGAGCAGGTCGTCGTTGGTGAGCCGGCCGAGGGGGCTGGACGACGCGGCGACCATCATCGCCTCGAGCACGGCGGCGTTGACCGTGACGTCGAACGGCTGAGGGGTGGAGTCCAGCGCCAGGTCGACGTCCTTGGCCGCGAGCTCGGCCAGCCGCGCGTCGGACAGCGCCGAGGTGACCACCGTCTTGCCGCGCAGGTCGTCGATCCCGAAGGCGTCGAGCTCCTCGAACGTCGCCACGATGACATGGCAGTCGTCCAGGGCGCGGCGGGTCAGCGCCGAGCTGATCCCCCGCCCGGGGCCCTTGATCCTCGACGTGACGGACGTCGGCACCCGCCGCGCCGGCCAGGCGAGGGCGTCGGTGGCCATCCCGACCAGCGGCACGGACGCCGCGCGCCGGGGCAGGTCCGCGCGGAGCAACGGGTCGGCGAAGTCGAAGTTCTCGGTGAACTCGCGCAGGATCCGGATGGTCCCGCTGTGGTTCCGGCCACCCAGGACGACGACGCGGGCGTTGGTGAAGTAGCCCGGCATGAGCGTGTTGACGTGCCGGACCGACCATTCCTGCAGGACGTCGCTGAGGGCCTGCCCGTCGGTCACCGGCACCATGCGGGTGGCCTTCTTCACCTTCTCCACCGCTGCGAGGTCGCCGTCGTAGAGCCCGATGGCCCGGGCCTCGCGGATCCCGGTCACCGCGATCACGTCGGCGTCGTCCGCCCACTTCGCCACGAGGTCCTGCGCCGCCCGGACGTCGCCGTTGGTGCCGATCCGGCGCAGGTGGAAGTCGCGCTCGAGGAACGACTCGTGCACGTCGTAGTCACGGTCGGAGCCGGCCAGGCTCACATTGACGATCACGAACGGCTTGTCGCGGTTCACCCTCGGCTCCTTCGGTCGGTCGGGTCGGCGCCGGTCACGTCATCGCCGAGGCGCCGTGCTCGGGGTGGGCGGTCATGTAGTCCAGCAGGCGCTCGGCATAGCTCGCGAACGGCGGGCACTCCACGCCCGTGCCCTCCAGGTCGGCCACCGTGTTCTTCGTGGAGTAGGTGGTCTGCGCCGCGAGGTAGTCCAGCGCCTCGGCCGGCAGCCCGAGCAGCTTCTCCAGGCCGGGCACGTGGGCGACGACCGCCCGGGTCAGGCCGAGGGGCAGCGGGACCCTGACCGGCTTGCGATGGAGGTAGTCGGCCAGGATCTGCACGACCTCGCCGGTGGTCGGCGGGTTCGGGTCGGTCAGGGCGTAGGTGCGCCCCTCCGACTTGTCCATCACCGACAGCACGTCCATGGCGCCGATGACGTAGTCCCGCGGCACGAGCCCCGCGCGCACCACGTCGAAGTCGCCAACGCCGGGGATGAGCGCGACCCGTGGGAGGCGGGTCATGTACGTGGCGTACATGTAGGGGCCGTCGTACTTCTGCGTCTCACCGGTGCGGGAGTCGCCGACGACGATCCCGGGCCGGTAGATCGTGGCGGGCAGGCCGGCCTTCATCGCCCGGCGGACGAGGACCTCCGCCTCGAACTTGGTCGCCTCGTAGTGGTTGAGGAAGCCCTGCCCGAGGTCGAGGTCGTCCTCCCCGAACTCGCCGTGGTGGTTGCCGCTCACGTAGCACGTGCTCACGTACTGCAGGCGCCGGAAGTCCGGGCACCCCAGGCAGAACTCGATGACGTGCGCCGTCCCCTCGACGTTGACCCGACGGGCGACGCTCTCCGGGACGGCCAGGTCGTAGACGGCCGCCAGGTGCCACACCTCGGTGACGTCGTTGACTCGGGCCCGGTCGACGTAGTCGATGCCGAGACCCGGGATGGTGATGTCACCCTCGATCAGCGAGATGCGGCCCGCGGTGTGGGGGTGCGCCGCCTCGATCTCCTGCAGACGCTCGGTGGCGAGCTGCACCCAGTGCTCCTGCACGAGGCAGTAGGCGTGGCTGCCCTCGCGGCGGGCCAGGATCTTCGGCAACAGGGCTGACCCGAGGAAACCCGGGAACCCGGTCATGAGGAGTGCGCTCATCCCTCACCCGCTCCACTCGTCGAGACGCCGGTCACTCGAGACCGCACGCCGGGCTGACGCCCGGCCTCGGCCGTCGGTGACAGCCAACACCGGCGCGGGGCGGTATGGCTAGGTCGAACGGCCCGAGTCGTGCAACTCGGGCCGACGCGGGCGGAGCGCCGCGCTGCTGGCTGCCGGGCTCGACGCCGCAGTCAGCCCGCAGGACCGGACGTCAGCCCTCGTTCGGCTGCGCAGCGGTCGAGATGCCGAGGACGGAGCAGGGAGGGCAGAATCCGGTCACCGCGGTGAAGGCGGCCATGCCAGCGACCCCGGAGAGCGCTCACTACCGCGTCCGTCGCGGGTCGAGCTCCCGCGAGAAGAACGAGGACGCCGCGAGCAGGACCTCGTTCGCCCGCCGCAGCTCCTCGACCGCACGCTCCAGATCCTTGATCCGCCTCGCGTCCGCGGTCGTCGTCCCCGGTGCTCGGTCAACGTCGACATTGGCCCGCTTGCACCACCTGCGCAACGTGTCCGGATTCGCCCCGACCCGCGGACCGATCCGCTGCACCGCGGCGTTCAACGACAACTCCGGATCCTGCTCGCGGGCCTCCCTGACCAGCCGCTGCGCCCGCTCACGCAGCTCGCTCGGATACTTCCTCGGTACCGGCATGCTCCAAGCCTCCCGTGGCTTCGGAGCCTCCATCAATGCCGGGGGGATTCAATGGTGGCGCGCCGCCCTGGCTCTGGTGCTGCTCATCCCGGCCAAGCTGATCGTGGAACGCGACGTGCTGAAGGCGCTGGTCGACCGGGAGCGTCCCGCCGCGTCGATCTGCGGCGGGGACCTCTCGTGTGGGCACTTCCGCAACGTGCCGCTGGCCTTCGACTCGTACCCGTCCGGCCACGCCGTGCTCGCGGGGGCGATGGTGGTCATCCTCCTGCCGTACACCTCCGGCCGGGGCGCCACGTGCTGGCCTCGATGGGTTGGGCGTTCTCCTGGCCCGCGTCTACCTCGGGGCGCACAACCCGCTGGATGTGGTCGGCGGCTGTGCTGCCGGCGTGGCGGTCGG
>JALOLN010000146.1 GCA_025455945.1 Actinomycetes bacterium | reverse complement strand
GCGATCACCACCGTCAGCACCAGCACGGACGGGTCGGAGCCGTCGCCGGACTCTGAGCCGGTGGCGCTCGAGCCCAGCGGCTGCTCGAACCCGGGCAGGCCGGACAGCACGATCACCAGCATCAGCGCGACCTGCACGACGAAGCCGCTGGCGCTGTCGATCACGCCGATCGAGACTGACGCACCGGCTGCGATTCCGAAGCTCTGGAAGAAGCGGATGTCCAGGGCCACCCGCGCCGCGGTGGCCGGCAGCGCGAGGGCGATGAACTGGACCGCGTACTGCAGCATGAGAACCGGGACGTAGCGCAAGGGGGCGGTGGTGGCCCCCATCGTCCCGACTGCGAAGAAGACCTGTGCGAGGGGGGAAACCAGCAGTGCGATCGTCAGGAAGAGCCAGTCTGCGGACGAGATCTCGTCCCACACGACCGCCAGGTCGATGCCGGAGAACGCCGAGATCAGGCCGAACGTGACGAGCGCGATCAGGCCGAGATGAACCAGCGACCTCAGCGTCACCCGTCGGACCTGCTCCAACGGGGGTGGTGCCACTCCGGCAACTGCTGCGGCGGCCGCCCGGAGCTCGGTCACGGTCCACGTCCGGTCCGCCACCGTGCTGCGTGTCCGGTGGTCCAGAACGGCCGACTGCAGGAACGGAAGCAGCTCGGCCACCCCGTCCGTGCCGAGCACCCGGAGAGCCGAGGCGGTGGCCCGGTCCGGGTCCGAGGCGAGAGCGCAGACGACGAGCAGCCGAGCGCGGTCTGTCATCACGTCACTGCGCTCGGGTCCGACCCGCGCCGTGCTCAGGTCGGTGAACGTCGCTCGGCCCTCCGGGTCTCGGACGATGCCCCAGGAGTCGACGTGCCCGTGCGCGATGCGTGCGCCGTGGAGGGCGACCATCTGGGCCCAGGCGTCGTCCAGCAGCGAGTCCGAGACCAGGTCGGGAGGCAGCTCCGCGAGCGGCGCGCCGGCCACCGCCTCCGTGACGAGGAGAGCGTCACCTTCCGCTGCGGGTCCGGCCAGGACCACGCGTGGGACCCGGACACCGGCTCGGTGGGCTATCAGCGACGCCATGGCCGCGTGTTCGACGCGATCCAGCCGGCTCATGCCCAGACTCGGCCGCTCGCCGCGCCGGCTCACGCTCGCCCAGACGGAGGCGATGGTCTGGGCGTCCCACTCGTCGCGGCCGAGAACCGTGACGAGGAGCGGCGCCTCCCCCGGGACGTGAGCCGAGTAACGGCTTGCCCGGGTCACATCGGGCGGCAGGTCCGCCACGTCGGCGTCGAGCAGCCCCAGGTCGCCCAGAGCCTCCGCTACGCGATGAGGGGACGGTCGTCCTGCAGGCGAGCCGGCGACCAGGTGGACGGCCGCCCCCGCCGCGAGACCTCCCAGGAAGCCGGCCAGGACACCGATGGGGTAGGCCACCCCGAGGACCACTGCGGACACCGCGGCAACTGCGAGCAGGAGTCGGCCGACCCTGCGGATCGGTTGGGAGACCTGCGGCGACGCCGTGACGACCAGGGCCGTCACGACAGCGAGCCGCACAGCGGCGTAGGTCGGCGACGACCCGGTGGACCACAGCGCACGCCAGGACTCGCCCCAACCTGTCCCTGCCGACGCGCCAGCGGCAGCGGCGACAGCAAGGGCGCCAGCGACCGCGAGCAGCATGTAGCCCGCCACCACGCGGCGGCCGGGCGTCGCGACGGTCACGAGGAACAGCAGCACCCCCCAGGCCGCGGCCAGCGTGTAGCCCACCGCGAAGACCCAGTCGAGGTACGACGGCAGAGCCTGCACGGCCGTGGTGAGCGCGTCGTCGACCGTGGTGGGGCCCGGTGCGAACGGTGCCAGCAGAAGCAGGCCGAAGATGCTCGCGACGAGCAGCACGACGTCCGTCGGTCGGCGCCGCACCGGAGCGTGGGACTGCGACGAGAACCAGTGGAACCCGCGCAGCCGGAGCCCGCGTCGCGATCGCTCGGGCGCGCCGATGCGGTCGCTCACGGCCTGCCTCCTGTCGTGCGTGCCGGCGCCTGCCCGCGGCCCGCAGGGTCGGACATCCCATGATCGGCGCAGGACGGGCCGCCAGCGTGCAGTTTCGGGGCAACACGCGGACACGGCCCATGCCGGCGGGACGGGGCGTCCCCCCGCCGTCCAGGACTGGCAGGGCTCGATGTGGCGGAGTGGGCGGCGTCAGTCCTTGGGGCCGCCGGCCACGTAGAGCACCTGGCCGGAGACGAACCCCGCCTCCTCGCTGACGAAGAACGACACCGCGGCGGCGATGTCGGCCGGCTGCCCGACCCGGGCCACCGGGATCAGCGAGGCGGCGGCCGCCTTGAAGTCCTCGAAGGACACACCCATCCGCTCCGCAGTTGCGGCGGTCATCTCGGTCTCGATGAATCCCGGCGCGATCGCGTTGCACGTCACGCCGAACTTGCCGAGCTCGATCGCCAGCGTCTTCGTGAACCCCTGCAGGCCGGCCTTCGCCGCGGAGTAGTTCGCTTGGCCCCGGTTGCCGAGGGCCGACGTGCTCGACAGGTTGACGATGCGGCCCCACGTGGCGTCGGTCATGTACCGCTGGCAGGCGCGGCTCATCAGGAACGACCCGCGCAGGTGCACGCCCATGACCGAGTCCCAGTCCGCCACGGTCATCTTGAACAGCAGGTTGTCGCGGGTGATGCCGGCGTTGTTCACCAGCACGGTCGGCGGGCCGAGCTCCTCGGCTACCCGGGTGACGGCGGCCGACACGGCCTGCTCGTCGGCAACGTCGACCCCGACGGCGAGCGCCCGGCCCCCGGCGGCCTCGATCTCGGCCACGACCGGGGCGCAGGCCGCCTCGTCGAGGTCGAGGACGGCGACCGCGAACCCGTCCGCCGCCAGGCGGCGGGCCACCGCGGCACCGATGCCGCGGGCCGCGCCGGTCACGACTGCAGTGCGCTGTGCCATGAATTCTCCTCCTGGATCCGTCGTACGTCCCTCACAGGCCAAGGTCGCGCCCGATGAGCTCTTTCATGATCTCGTTGGACCCGGCCCAGATCTTCGTCACTCGCGCGTCCCGCCAGGCGCGGGCCACCCGGTACTCGTTCATGTAGCCGTAGCCGCCGTACAGCTGCACGCACGCGTCGAGGACGTCGTTCTGCACCTGCGCCGTCCACCACTTCGCCTTGGCGGCGTCCACTGCGGTCAGCTCGCGCCGGGTGTGGGCGAGGACGCACTGATCGACGTAGGCCTGGGTGACCTCGACCTGCGTGACGAGCTCGGCGATGCGGAACTTGTTGTGCTGGAAGGAGCCGATCGCGCGGCCGAAGGCCGTGCGCTGCTTGGTGTAGTCGATGGTCTCGGCGAGGATCTGCGCCGCGTGCGCGAGGTTGGCCACCGCCGAGCCCAGCCGCTCCTGGGGCAGCCGCTCCATCATGTGGATGAACCCCTGGTCGACCGACCCGACCACCTCGGCGTCGGTCACGACGACGTCGTCGAAGAACAGCTCCGCGGTGTCGGACTCGTCCTGCCCCACCTTGTCCAGCTTGCGGCCCCGGGTGAACCCCGGCGTCCACGACTCGACGGCGAACAGCGTGATGCCGCGGGCCCGCTTCTCGGGGCTGGTGCGCGCCGCGACGATGACGAGGTCCGCGGAGTAGCCGTTGGTGATGAAGGTCTTCGTGCCGTTGACGACCCAGCGGTCCCCGTCGCGCACCGCCGTGGTGCGCAGCGCCGCGAGGTCGGAGCCGCCCGAGGGCTCGGTCATGCCGATCGCCGTGACGATCTCGCCGGCGCAGAAGCCGGGCAGCCAGCGCGCCTTCTGCTCCGGCGTGGTGAGCTCGACGAGGTAAGGCGCCACGACGTCGTAGTGGATCCCGAGGCACGACGAGAACGCGGCGCCGACCTTCGACAGCTCCTCGCCCAGGACGGCGTTGTACCGGTAGTCCCCGGCCGCCGAGCCGCCGTGCTCCTCGGGCACCTCCAGGCCGAGGAACCCCTGCCGGCCTGCCTCCCGCCACAGCTCGCGCGGGAGGGACCGGGCGGCGGCGAACTCCTCGACGCGCGGGCGCACCGACCGGTCGAGGAACTCCCGGACCGCGGCACGGAACGCCTCGTGGTCGGCGTCGTAGACCTGGCGCAGCACGGCCACCTCCGGGGCGCGGCAGCGGTACGGGCACAGCCTTGCACGCGCCCGGTCGCGGCCCTGCAGCGGCCAGGTGCTAGGCGGTCGCCCAGCCGCCGTCGGCGGTCACCGTGGCGCCGTTGACGTTGGCAGCCTCGTCGCAGGCCAGCCACGAGACGACCGTGGCGACCTGGTCGGCCTCCGCGGGCGCCGGCATCGTCGCCATCGCGAGCATCGCCCGCTCCATCGCCCACGGCACCCGCGGCGCGGCCGTCGAACCGATCCCCGTCGTCACCGCACCCGGCAGCACCGCGTTGGAGCGGACGTTCTTCGGCCCGTAGAAGTACGCGATGCTCTTCACCAGGCCGATCACCGCGTGCTTGGAGGTGGTGTAGGCGACGCCGGCCGCCCCGGCCCCCAGCGAGGCCTTGGACGCCACGGTGACGATGGCCCCGCTCCCCTGGGCCTCCATCAGCGGCAGCACGGCCCGCGACAGCCGCATCGGCCCGGTGACGTTGATCGCCATGACCCGCTCCCACGTGCCGTCGTCGATCTCGCCCAGCGGCAGGAAGTGGTCCATCACCCCCGCGACGTTGGCCAGGACGTCGACCCGGCCATCTGCCGCCTCGACCACCCGCTCGACGTCCTCTTGGCGAGTGACGTCGGCCACCACCAGGTCGGCCCCGGCGCCCGCCTCGGCGAGCAGGCGGCCGGTCTCGGCCAACGCCTCGGCGTTGACGTCGCAGCCGACGACGCGGGCCCCCTCCTGCACCATCCGCAGCACGGTCGCCCGGCCGATGCCGCTGCCCGCCCCGGTCACGATCGCCGTCCTGCCCGCGTGCCTGGTCGCGTCCACCGCTGTCCTCCTCCACCCGGGCCAACGCCCGGTCTCCTCCCAGTCTTCCCGCCCACCACCGGCGGGGCTCGGGCACCCGGCTGGCAGGCTGGCCCCGGCGCCCGCCCCACCGACCAGGAGCCCGCGATGACCGACCATCTGCCGACGGCCCGCCCGGTGCCGCGTGACCGCGCCGACGACTACACCGCGGCGCAGGCCGCGGCACGCCGTGAGTTCGTCCGGGAGGCGACCGGGGTGACGCTGGAGCACGTCGGCCACTTCTCCCTCGACCCCGCCGCGCTGCCCGGCAACGTCGAGAACTTCACCGGCGTCGCCCAGGTGCCGATCGGGCTGGCCGGGCCGCTGCGGGTCAACGGCGAGCACGCCCGTGGGGACTTCTACGTCCCGCTGGCCACCACCGAGGGCACCCTCGTCGCCAGCTACAACCGGGGGATGCGCGTGCTCGGCGCCTGCGGCGGGGTCCGGGCGACCGTCGTCGACGACCGGATGCAGCGGGCGCCGGTATTCGTGCTCGCCGACGCGGTGCAGGCCCGGGACTTCGGGGTGTGGGTGAGAGATCGTCGCGGCTGCCGAGTCGACCACCCGGGTGGGGCGGCTGCTGGAGGTCGAGCAGTACGCCGTCGGCCCGCTGCGCTACCTGCGCTTCGACTACACGACCGGCGACGCTGCGGGCCAGAACCTCACCGGCAAGGCCACGCTGGCGGCGTGCGAGTGGATCCGGGCGAACCACCCGGCCCGGCCGCACTTCGTGCTGTCCGGGTCGATCGACACCGACAAGAAGCACTCCCAGCTCAACCTGCTGCGCACCCGGGGCAAGCGCGTCGTCGCCGAGGCGACCCTGTCGCGCGCCGCCCTG
>JALOLN010000145.1 GCA_025455945.1 Actinomycetes bacterium | reverse complement strand
CGGAGACCGGGGCCAGGCTGTCCAAGGCCGAGTACGCCGAGACGGTGCCCCAGCTGAGGGTCGACCTGATCAACGCCCAGTACGACCTGCGGCTGGCGGACTTCCCGGTGATCGTGATCATCGCCGGCGACGACCGCCTGGCGGCGAACGAGCTGGTCAACCGGCTCAACGAGTGGCTGGACGCGAGGTACCTGCGGACCCACGTCCTCGGCGACCTCACCTCGGAGGAGAGCGAACGGCCCCGGTTCTGGCGGCTGTGGCAGTCCCTGCCGCCCAAGGGGCAGATCGCCGTCTGGGCCGGCGGCCTGTTCCGGCAGGTGCACGCCTACCTGCGGGGGGAGACGACCGCCGAGGAGCTGGCCACCTGGAGCCGGCACCTCGAGTCGCTTCAGGACCAGCTGCTCGCCGACGGCGCACTGGTCGTCAAGTTCTTCCTGCACAGCGGCCGCCGGGAGCAGAAGGCCCGACTCAAGGGGGCCGAGCGCGACCCGGAGCTGGGCTGGCGGGTCGACCAGCGCGACTGGGCGCGCCTGGACGAGCTCGCCGACGCGCGCCCGGTCGTGGAACGGCTGCTGCGGCAGTTCTCGGCCCCCGGGTCGCCGTGGAACGTCGTCGAGGCGACCGACGCCCGGTACCGCGACGTCACCGTGGCCCGGATCCTGCGCGACGCGCTGCTCGCCCGGCTCGCCCAGGCCGGCGCACCGCCGCCCGCCGCGGCCGTGTCCATGTTCTCCGGTGCCGGACGCTCGGCGCTGACCGCCGTGGACCTCGCGGCGACCATCGACCGCGCGCAGTACCGCAAGCGCCTGAACGTCTTGCAGGCCCGGCTGCACCGGCTGAGCCTGGAGGCCCGGGACCGCGGCCTGACCAGCGTCCTGGCCTTCGAGGGCTGGGACGCCGCAGGCAAGGGCGGCACGATCAGGCGGATCACCCAGGCCCTCGAGGCGGGCGACTACCGGGTCATCCCCACCGCCGCCCCGACCGAGGAGGAGCGGCGGTACCACTACCTCTGGCGTTTCTGGCGGGACCTGCCGAGGGCGGGGACGACCGTCATCTACGACCGCACCTGGTACGGCCGGGTCCTCGTGGAGCGGGTGGAGGGCTTCGCCCAGCCGGGGGAGTGGCAACGGGCGTACGACGAGATCAACGACTTCGAGGAGCAGCTCGCGGAGCGCGGGTACTACGTCGCCAAGTTCTGGCTGCACCTCTCCCCGGAGGAGCAGCTCGCCCGGTTCCAGGCCCGGGCGGACACCCCCTACAAGCAGCACAAGATCACCGACGAGGACTGGCGGAACCGGGAGCGTTGGGACGACTACGCCGAGGCGGTGGAGGAGACGGTGGCGCGGACCTCCACCGACCGGGCCCCGTGGTACGTCATCCCCGCCAACGACAAGCGCTGGGCCAGGATCGCCGTGCTCGAGGCCGTCACCAAGGGGCTCAAGCGGTCGCTGCGTCAGGCCTGACCGCGAGCGCCCTCGGCGCGCTCCTTGATCCCCAGGAGCATCCGCCGTGACATCACGAAGCTGACCAGCCCGACCGGCTCCACGACCAGGGCCGCCCACGGCCGGCGGTAGGCGTACCGCTCCCTGACGAGCAGCCTGGCTGCCTCGCCCGGGCGCCCCTCGAGCACGAACGCCCAGGTGAAGTCGTACGGCGCCGGCGTCTCACCCGTGGGGACACCACCCTGGACGACCATGAACCGTGGCGGCTCGAGCGCGACCACCGTCAAGGCGACGTCCGGGTGCAGCCGGAAGTCGTCCCCGACCGCGCGGGTCTGCCACTCGGGGACGACCCGGTCGGCGCTGTGGATGTCGCAGCCGACCAGGTTCTCCAGCGCGTCGTAGCTGTACAGCCCGCCGCGGCCCTGGCCCATCTGCACGATCCAGGGCCAGGTCGCTGCGACGCTTGCGGCGACCGTCACCGCGCGGGTGGCGACGAGGTCGGCCCTGGGGAGCACGTCGTCGCCCGGCAGGGAGGCGCGGCGTTCGTCGGCCGTGGCCCCCCAGCCGAGGTAGTGCCGGCGCACTGACCGCCCGGCGGCCACGGCGGCCGCCAGCGCGAGCGCCCCGACACCGAGGGTGCGGGCCCGGCGTCCGGATGGCGTCACGGCCGCGGCCCGCCGGCCAACGCCCGGACGAGGCGCCCGACCTCGGCGAGCACGCCGATCCCGGTGCCGATCAGCGCCAGGACCAGCAGGGCCCGGCCCGCCCACGCCCAGTCCGTCGACCCCCACTCCAGGTCGAAGGGGAACACCACGAGCATCCGGTAGAGCACGACCAGGCTGATCGCGAGCAGCCCGAGCTGCGTCAGGGACTTGAACCAGGCGGCGTCGTACGCCAGGTAGACCGCGTTGACGGCCGCGCCGGCCAGCAGCGAGAGGTTCAGGACGCCGAGGACCTGCGGGAACTCGTCGGTGAGGAAGGGCAGCTCCTGCCAGCCCGGCCAGACGTTGACGAGGTAGTACAGGGCGAGGTTCACCAGCACGGCGACGACGTAGCCGGCCCGCCGGCCCGCCGACCGTCCGGTGCTCACCTCGTCCTGGTCCGCGCCGGCCGCCGCCATCGGCTCCTCCTCCGTCCCCACGGTGCGACGGTAGTCCGGGGCCGGGGCGTCCCGACAGGGTGCTACCGGGCGGCCAACCCGGTGCTCAGCAGCTGCAGCCCGATGACGGCGAGCACGATGGCCATGATGATCGCGCTGTGGGCCTCCAGCCACCGCCGCACGGCGCCGAGGGGGCGCAGGATCGGCTCCCCCAGGACGGCGTAGAGGAGCACCGGCACCGCCACGGTGCTCGCGGCCACGGCGGTGAACACCGCGACGGCACCGACGAGCTGAGCCGTCGAGGGCTCGTCTGCCCCGACGGCCAGGCCAGCCGCGGCCGCCATCAGCAGGATCTTCGGGTTCGCCACCGCCAGCAGCAGCCCGAGGCGAGCAGCCGACCCCGGCTGCGCCGTGGCGATCGACCGCGTCCACGCGGGTGCCTCCGCAGCGCCGTGGCGGCCCAGGAACTGCCGGGCCCCGACGACGACCAGCACCAGGCCGAGCACGATGCGCGCCCAGGCCGCCCAGGCCGGCGTCCCCGCCCGGTCGTCGAGCAGGTCCGCCACCAGCGCGAAGCCGCCGGACACCGCCGCGAGGCCGAGCGTCCAGCCGGCGAGGAAGGCGGCGCTGGTGGGTCGTGGCCGTGGCGTGAAGAGCATGAGGACGGCGGGGACGACCGCGAACGGCGACGCCGCGATGGCCAGGGCCAGCGGCAGGACGTCGAGGATCACGGCCCGAGCCTGGCAGAGGGCGGCTCAGGCCGCCCGCACCGCGCGCAGCCACATCGGCGGGACCGGCAGACCCTCGCCGTCGGCCGCCACGACCTCGCCCGTCATCAGGTCGCGAAACGGCCCCCGGCCCGCCTCGCCCAGCGGGACCCGGGCCCAGTCGGTGGCGGCGTTGACGGCGACGACGACCTCCTGGTCGGCCGTCGTTCGGGCGAAGGCGAGCTGCTCGTGGGCGACGTGCAGCTGCCGGTAGGAGCCGTGCCGCAGCGCCGGCTGCTCGGCGCGCAGCCGGGCCAGGCGGCGGATCGCGTCGGCCAGCGCCGGCTGCTCGGGGACCAGCTCGGCGAAGGCGGGGCGCAGCTGCCGGTCGCTGTCGGCGGAGCGCCGGCCGCGGACACCCCACTCGCTGCCGTAGTAGACCGAGGGGGTGCCTGGGACGGTGAGGAGGAGCCCGTACAGCGGGTAGAGGTGGGCCGGGTCGCCGACGCTGCTGCCCACCCGGTCCACGTCGTGGTTGTCCGCGAAGGAGCCGTGCCGAAGGCCCCGGTAGATCCCGTCCGGGCCGTACTGGCGGTTCAGCGCGAAGGCGAGCTCGAAGTAGTTGCGGTCCGCGTGGGCCGACCACAGGCTCTTGTAGAGCTCGTAGTTCGTGCAGCCGTCCAGCAGCCCCGGTCCGGCGAGCCGGGTGTAGTCGCCGCTGACCATCTCCCCGACCAGCCAGATGTCGTCGCGCAGCCTGCGTGCGTGGGCCGCCAGGGCCCGGACGAAGTCCGCGCTGAGGACGTCGGCGGCGTCCAGGCGCAGCCCCGCGACGTCGTACCGCTCGATCCACTGGGCGACGGCGGCGAACAGGTGCTCGCGCACCTGCGGGTTGTCGACGTCCAGCTTGACCAGGTCGTGGTGGCCGGCCCACCCCTCGTAGGCAAAGTCGTCGTCGTACGGGCTGCGCCCGGCGAAATCGAGGTGGAACCACCCGGCGTACGGCGACGCGGGGCCCCGCTCGCGCACGTCGCGAAACGCCCAGAAGTCCCGGCCGACGTGGTTGAGCACGCCGTCGAGCACCAGGCGCATCCCCCGGCGGTGGACCTCGGCGGACAGGTGGCGCAGCGTGGCGTCGTCCCCCAGCCGCCGGTCCACGGTGAAGTAGTCCGCCGTGTCGTAGCCGTGCGCGGTGGACTCGAAGACCGGGCCCAGCTGCAGCGCCGTCGCGCCCAGGCCGGCGATGTGGTCCAGCCGCTCGGTCACGGCGTCGAGCCGTGGCACGGGTGCGCTGCAGAGGTCGTTCGTCGGCGGGGCGGCACACGCCCCGAGCGGGTACACGTGGTAGACGAATGCGTCTTCGGCCCACACCTGGTGAACCCCTTCCCGGTCAGCTGAAGATGCCGTGCATGAACTGGTGCACGAGCTCGGGCACCAGCAGCGGGTCGGTGGGGTCGACCTCGCCGGACCAGCACAGTCCGACGTAGGCGTCCACCAGCCCGCGGAAGCTCGCCGCGTAGCGGGACTCGCGGCCGCGCATGTTCCCGTGGTCGCGGGCCGCGGCCGAGAACAGCGACACGGCGGCGGAGTTCCACCGGTCGAGGACGTCGAGCGCCGGCCGCACGGCCGCCGTGGGCGGCCCGAGCCGGGTGAGGAGGAGCAGCCGGTAGAGGTCCTGGTCCGTCCGGCCGACGTCGAGGTAGGTGCCGGCCAGCCGGCGCAGCGTCGTGGTGACGTCCCCGTCGTACCGGCTCGCCTGCGCGACGCGGTCCGACGGGCCGGCGCCGTGCTCGCTGACGACCGCGGCGAACAGTCCCTCCTTGCTGCCGAAGAAGTGGTACAGCGTGGGCTTGGCCACCCCCGCCGTAGCACAGACGTCGGCGACCGAGGCGGCCGCGAAGCCGTTCGCGCTGAACGCGCCCAGGCCCGCGGCGAGCAGCCGGGCCCGGGAACTGGTCACCCCCGCAGTATACCGATCGGTACAACACCCGGGCCGTTGTCCCCTGCCGCAGCCCCGACCGCACCGGTTGGCTTGTCCTGGGGCGCAGGAGCATGACAGTCATCGAGTCCGAGACGCAGCGGCCGGCCACCCCGGCCGAGGTGGCCCTGCTGCGGCACGCCGCCGCCCGGGGCAAGGTGCAGGTGCTGCCGAAGTGCCCGGTCTCCGGCCCTGACGACTTCGCCGTCTGGTACACCCCGGGCGTCGCGGCCCCGTGCCTGGCCATCCGCGACGACCCCCTGTCGGTGTTCGCCTACACGAACAAGGCGAACACGGTGGCGATCGTCAGCGACGGCACCCGGGTCCTGGGGCTCGGCCGGATCGGGCCCGAGGCGGCGCTGCCGGTGATGGAGGGCAAGGCCCTGCTGTTCAAGTACCTCGGCGGGGTGGACGCCGT
>JALOLN010000026.1 GCA_025455945.1 Actinomycetes bacterium | reverse complement strand
GGGGGCCGGGGTCGGTGCACTCCGCGACCGAGTAGACCGACACCCGGGTGCCAGCGGACCAGGCGCCCGGCCGCAGCCCCGCCTTGCGCCACAGCGCCTCGACGAACTGCTCGCTCGTCGGCAGCTGCGCCCAGACCGACGGCAGCAGGGTCCCCCGCCGCCCAGCGGACTCGACCAGCGCCCCGTCCACCCCGGGCCGTAGCATCGCCACCGTCTCCGGGTACGAGCCCACGTCGAGCCGGCGCAGCGGTCCGAGCACCGACACGTGGACGCTCATCGCGCAGAAGTCGTCCACGTCGATGGGGGGCATCCGCGGGTCGTCGAAGGCGGCGTTGCAGCCGTGCACGACGACGTCCACCCCCAGCGGCTGGTATGCCACCAGCGAGCCGATGCAGCCGAGCAGCCGCTCACCGCGACGCAGCGTGACGAACGTCGCCCCGGGGGCCTGAAGGGCGGCGGGCAGGCTGGCGACGTCGGGCGACTCCCGTCGGCCGGTGAGCAGTGCGCGCCGGATGCCGTCCACGGCGAGGTCGAGGAGCAGTGGGGCGGCCTCCGGGTCCAGGCCGGGCGCGGCGGCTGCCGCGTCGGTCATGCCGCCCTCCCCGCCCCGACGGCGAAGGCTCCGTAACCCACGACGCGGTCGCGCGGGCCGGCGGTGTCGCCGGAGGAGCGCAGGTCGAGCAGCTGCGCCGTCGCCCCGCGAGCAGCGGCGATGCGGAGCAGGCCCCGCAGCGGGTACGCGCCGCACGCGTCGTGGTCGGACAGGTGGTCGGCGTCCAGGGCGACGACGGCCGCCGCGGTCCGCTCGTCGCGGCTGCGCGCGACCTCGTAGGACTCGTAGTGCGACAGGTCGCTGCTGACGATGACCACCGTGGCGGGGTCGTCCCACCACAGCTCCAGCACCTCCGCTGTGGCCGCGTCGGGGGCGCCACCCACGACCAGCGGCAGCACCGGCACGCCGCCGAGCACCCGCTGGAGGAACGGCAGGTGGACCTCCAGACTGTGCTCGGGGGCGTGCACGCGGTCGTCGACCTCGACCCAGGACGACCTCGCCAGGGCCTCGTCCCGGGCCGCGGCGTCGACCGGGACGACGCCCAGCGGGGTCTCGAACCCCTCAGCCGACGACACCGCCAGCCCCCGGACGGCGACGTAGTGCGCCGGGCCGAGCAGCACCACCCGCGTCACCCGGTCCGCCGCCCCGCGCAGCAGCCGGTAGCCGCTGCCGGCCACCGGCCCGGAGTAGACGTACCCGGCGTGCGGGACCACGAGGGCCTTCGGCAGGGCACCCGCGGTCGTGGCGGCCGCCACGTAGTCGTCGACGGCGGCGGCCAGTCGGACCGGGTCCGCGGGGTAGAAGCGGCCAGCCACGGCAGGCGGTCGCACGAGCATCCGGCGAGTCATGACCGCTCCCTCGCGAGCCGGACGGGCAGGAAGTGCCGGCCCCAGGTCCCCGGGGGGCCGTCGAACACGCCGGCGACGCGGGTGCCGCACGCCGTGCAGTGCCCGTCGCCTGTGAGCCCCCACTCGCCGAGCTGGTACCAGTCGCGCTCGATCACCCGCGCACCGCAGCCGGGGCAGTACGTCGAGTCCCCGGCCCGGTCGTGCACGTTGCCGGTGTAGGCGTACCGGACGCCGTTGCGCAGGGCGATCTCCCGCGCCCGGGTGAGGGTGGCCGGCGGCGTCGCCGGGACGTCGCGCATCTTGTAGTCGGGGTGGAACGCGGAGAAGTGCATGGGGACGTCGGGACCGAGCCGCTCGACCACCCACCGGGCCATCCGGTCGAGGTCGGCGTCGGAGTCGTTGTGGCCGGGCACGACCAGGGTGGTCAGCTCGACCCACACCGACGTCTCGTGGACGAGGTACTCGATCGTGTCGAGCACCGGCTGCAGGTGCCCGCCGCACACCCGGTGGTAGTACTCCTCGGTGAACCCCTTGAGGTCGACGTTCGCGGCGTCCATGGCAGCGAAGAACGCCGCGCGCGGTGCCGGCTCCACGTAACCCGCGGTGACCGCCACCGACCGGATGCCCCGGTCCCGGCACGCGGCGGCCACGTCGATCGCGTACTCCAGGAAGATCACGGGGTCGTTGTAGGTGTAGGCCACGCTGCGGCAGCCCAGTCGCGCGGCCGTGCTGGCGATGGTCTCCGGCGCGGCGGCGTCCGCGAGGGTGTCCATCTCGCGCGACTTGGAGATGTCCCAGTTCTGGCAGAACCGGCAGGTGAGGTTGCACCCGGCCGTGCCGAACGACAGCACCGGCGTCCCGGGCAGGAAGTGGTTCAGCGGCTTCTTCTCGATGGGGTCGACGCAGAACCCGCTGCTGCGCCCGTACGTCGTGAGCACGATCTGCCCGTCCTGGCACGCGCGGACGAAGCACAGTCCGCGCTGGCCCTCGTGCAGGCGGCAGGCCCGCGGGCCGACGTCGCACTGCACCCGGCCGTCCGCCAGGCGGTGCCAGTACCTCGTGGGCACCGTCGCGGCGACGTCAGGGAGCAGGTCAGGAAGCGCTCCCATCCTCCACCTCCCGTCGGAAGGAGGCCCCTCGACTTTCAGTCGACACCTGCGCGTCCTGGCCCGGCAGGGCCCTCCGACCCCTGTGCATGCCCCACCATGACCGCGTGACGCAGGTGAAGCTGTACCCGACCGTCCCCGCCCGCCGGAACGCCACGGTGGCCCGCGACCTGCTCGTCGTGGCGCTGGTGCTGTTCTTCGCCTGGCTGGGGGTGCGCACCTACGACGTCGTGGACCAGCTCTCAGTCCTCGGGACGGGAGTCGTCGAGGCCGGCACGACGGTCCAGAACGGCTTCGGCTCCGCCGCGAACGCGGTGGACGGGCTGCCGGTCATCGGCGACGACCTCGCGGCTGCGCTGGCCGGGGCCGGCCAGGGCACCGGTGGCGAGCTGGCCGAGCTCGGCCAGGCGGGGGTGGACAACGTGCGCCGGCTGGCCTGGACCCTGGGGATGCTGGTCTTCTTGCTGCCCACGGTGCTGCTGCTGGTCGCCGTCCTGCCCCGGCGGGTGCGTCAGGTGCGCGCCCTGACGGCGGCGAGCGTCGTCCTCGCCAACCCCGACGACCCGCGGCGGCGGGCCCTGCTCGCCCAGCGCGCGGCGTTCGGGCTGCCCTACGGCACCCTCCTGCGCTACACCCGGGACCCGCTCGGCGATCTCGCCGACGAGCGGTACGACCCGCTGGTCCAGGCCGCCCTGGACGACGCCGGCCTGCGCCCGCGCCCGTGATCCAGGCAAGCCGGCGGGGGAGCGTCAGCAGATGCGCGGCAGCTGCTCGGCGAGCGGAAGGTCCACGACGCGGGTGCCGCCGATCCCCGTGCGCGCGACGACGACGCCCGGGTGGTCGGTCACGACCGTCCCGACGGCGACCGCGCCCGCGGCCACCGGGTGGCGGCGGAGCAGGTCCAGGGCCCGGTCCGCGTCCGCTGCGCCCACGAAGGCGACCAGCCGCCCCTCGTTGGCGACGTACAGCGGGTCGAGGCCGAGGAAGCCGCAGGCGGCGCGGACACCGTCCGGCACAGGAACGTCGCGCTCACGGATCACGACCCCGACACCGGAGGCGCGGGCGATCTCGTTCAGCGTCGCCGCGACGCCGCCGCGGGTGGGGTCGCGCAGGGCGTGCACGGCGACCCCGGCGCCGAGCAGGTCGGCCACCACCGCCCCGAGCGGCGCGGTGTCGCTGCGGACCTCGGTGCCGAACGCCAGCCCCTCACGCACGCTGAGCACCGCGATGCCGTGCTGGCCGATGGGACCGCTGAGGACGACGACGTCCCCGGGGCGGGCCAGCTCCGGCCCGACGACGACGCCGTCGGGCACTACGCCGACCCCCGCGGTCGCGATGAAGACCCCGTCGCCGTGCCCGGAGTCGACCACCTTCGTGTCCCCGGTGACGATCTCGACCCCGGCGACGCGCGCGGCGGCCGCCATCGTCTCGACGATCGCACCCAGCTCAGCCAGCGGCATGCCCTCCTCGAGGACGAAGGCGGCCGAGAGATACGCAGGCACCGCCCCGCACATCGCCAGGTCGTTGACCGTGCCGTTGACGGCGAGGTCGCCGATGTTGCCCCCGGGGAAGAACCGCGGCCGGACGACGTAGGTGTCGGTGGAGAACGCCAGCCGCCCCCCGCCCAGGCGCACCGTCGCACCGTCGCCGAGATGGGCGAGCGCGGGGTCGGGCCGGTCCCGGGTGAACGCCGGCAGGAAGAGGTGCTCGACGAGCTCCCCCGACAGCCGCCCGCCGCCGCCGTGTCCCATGACCACGGCGGGGTGGTCGCGCAGCGGCAGCGGGCACGCCCAGTGCTCGAAGTCCGGTGGCTCCACGTGCGGATGGCTCACGGCGGCCCCGTCACCCCACCGCGGACCCGAGCCGGCGGAACTGGAAGTAGGCCGCGCAGGCCCCCTCGCCGGACACCATCGGCGCACCCAGCGGTCGGCGCGGCGTGCACGCGGTCCCGAACGCCGCGCACTCGGGCGGCTTGATCAGGCCCTGCAGCACCTCGCCGCTGCGACACAGCGGCGACTCGGCGGCCGTGATCCCGCCGACGTCGAACCGGCGCTCGGCGTCGTAGGCGGCCCACCGCTCGGCCAGCCGCCAGCCGGAGGCCGGGATCAGGCCGATGCCGCGCCAGGCCCGGTCGGTGACCTCGAAGACCTCCCGCACCACCTGCTGCGCGGCCGGGTTGCCCTCCGGCCGCACCGCCCGTGGGTAGGCGTTGTCCAGCTCCGCGGTCCCCGCCTCGAGCTGGTGCAGCACCCGCCGGATCCCCTCGAGGACGTCCAGGGGCTCGAACCCGGTGACGACGATCGGCACGCGGTACCGCGCCACCAGGGGCGCGTACTCGGCCAGCCCCATCACGGTGCACACGTGCCCCGCGGCGAGGAACCCCTGCACCCGGCAGGACGGCGAGTCCATGATCGCGCCGATCGCGGGCGGGACGAGCGCCTGGCTGACCAGCAGCGAGAAGTTGGCCAGCCCGAGCCGCTCGGCCATGACGACGGTCATCGCGTTGGCGGGTGCGGTCGTCTCGAAACCGATCCCGAAGAACACCACCTGCCGATCCGGGTTGGCCTGTGCCAGCCGGACGGCGTCCAGCGGCGAGTAGACGACCCGGACGTCGCCGCCGCGGCTCTTGACCCGGAACAGGTCGTCCTCGGACCCCGGCACCCGCAGCATGTCGCCGAAGGAGCAGAAGATGACCTCGGGCCGGGCGGCGATCGCCAGCGCCCGGTCGATGGTCTCCAGCGGCGTCACGCACACCGGGCACCCCGGGCCGTGCACGAGCTCGACGCCGTCCGGGAGCAGCTGGTCGATGCCGTTGCGGATGATCGTGTGGGTCTGCCCGCCGCACACCTCCATGACCGCCCACGGCCGGGTCACGGTGGCCGCGATGTCGTCGAGCAGCCGCCGGGCCAGCGCCGGGTCGGCGAACTCGTCGAGGTACTTCATACGGAGCCGGTCCCGAGCTCTGAGTCGAGCAGGCCGACCGCGCGGAACAGCTCCAGCGTCTCGCGCGCGGAGGCCTCGTCGAGCTTGGTCAGCGCGAAGCCGACGTGCACGATCGTCCAGTCCCCCACCCCGACGTCAGGGGTGCAGGCGAGGCAGACGTCCTTGCGGACCCCGCCGAAGTCGACGGTGGCCATCCGGGTGCCGTCCGCCTCCCAGACCCGCTCGACCTGGCCGGGTACACCCAGGCACATCGTCAACTCCCTTCCGTCCCGCCGCCGGCGGCGGCCACCGCGACCTGCCCCAGGGCCAGCCCGCCGTCGTTGGGCGGGACGACCCGGTGCACGAGAACGGCGAACCCGCGCTGCTCCAGGGTGTCCCGGCAGGCGCGGGTGAGCACACCGTTCTGGAACACCCCGCCGGTCAGACCGACCGTAGTCACCCCGGTGCGTTCGCGCACCAGGTCCGCCGCGACCCCGACCCCGTCGGCGACCGCGCTGTGGAAGGCCCAGCCGACCCGCCCCGCCTGCTCCCCGGCCAGGACGGCGGCGACGGCGGCCCGGAGGACCGGCCCCGGGTCCAGCCGCAGCGCGCCGGTGGCGGCGACGTCGACGCCGAGGGCCCAGCCGCGCGGGCCGTCGTGGGCCGCCTCGGCGAGGGCCTCGAGCTCGATGGCCGCCTGGCCCTCGTAGGTGGCGTCCTGGCAGACCCCGACGAGGGAGGAGACGGCGTCGAACAGCCGGCCCATGCTCGTCGTCGGCGTGCAGCCGACCCCGGTGTCGAGCATCCGGGCGACCACGCCACGCTCCACCTCGTCGGCGGCCGCGACCGGGGGCAGGTCCGGCCGCCAGTCCAGCCCCGCGCCGCGCAGGTGGGCCAGGGCGACGCGGGCCGGCCGGCGGATCGCCGCGTCGCCGCCGGGCAGCGCCACCGGCACGAGATGACCGACCCGCGACACCTCGGCGTAGCTGCCGAGCAGCAGCTCCCCGCCCCAGATCGTGCCGTCCGGCCCGTAGCCGGTGCCGTCGAAGGCGACGCCGAGCACCGGCTGGTCCGGTGGCAGGCCGTGCTCGGCGAGCAGCGCGGCGACGTGCGCGTGGTGGTGCTGCACCAGCACCAGCGGCACCCCCATGGCGGCGGCGCGCTCGGCCGCCCACCGCCGGGACAGGTACCCCGGGTGCAGGTCAGCCGCGACCGCCTGGGGATCGATGCGGGAGAGCGCAGCGAGGGTGTCGACGGTGCGGGCCAGCAGGGCGAGCGTCTCGAGGTTCTCCGTGTCGCCGATGTGCTGGCTCAGCCAGGCCCGCCGCCCGTGGGCCAGGCACACCGTGGTCTTCAGCTCGCCGCCGACGGCGAGCAGGGCCGGCGCCTCCAGCGGCAGCGGCACGGGCATCGGCGCGTACCCGCGGCTGCGCCGTACCGGCTGCAGCGCCCCGCCCACGACCCGCACCACCGAGTCGTCGCAGGCGACGTGGATCGGCCGGTCGTGGTGCAGCCAGGCGTCGGCGATCCCGGCCAGCCGGGCGTCGGCCTCGGCGGGGTCGGTGCACAGCGGCTCGTCGGAGAGGTTCCCGGACGTCATGACGAGGGTGTCGAGCCGGACGGCGGGCAGGTCCGGGTGCGGCGCGAACAGCAGGTGGTGCAGCGGCGAGTACGGCAGGAGCAGGCCGAGGTGGCCGTTGCCCGGCGCCACGGACGCGCCCAGGGCGCGCGCGTCGGCGGTGTCCCGTGCCGGGGCCAGCACGATCGGGGCCTGCGCCGAGACCAGCGCCGCCACGGCGCCGTCGTCGAGGTGGGCGACCTCGTGGGCCCTGTCGAGGTCGCGGACCATGACGGCGAAGGGCTTGGCGGAGCGCCGCTTGCGCTCCCGCAGCCGGGCCACGCCGTCCGCCTGTCGGGCGTCGCAGGCCAGGTGGTAGCCGCCGACGCCCTTGACCGCGACCACCCCGCCTGCGGCCAGCACCCGCAGGGCGTCCGCGAGCGCGGCATCCCCGGTCGAGGTCGTCGTCGGGGCGCCGGCCGGGCGGAAGGCGAGCCGCGGCCCGCAGCCGGGACAGGCCGTCGGCTGGGCGTGGAAGCGGCGGTCCGCCGGGTCGGCGTACTCGCGCGCGCACTCGCGGCACAGCGGGAACCCGGCCATCGTGGTGAACGGCCGGTCGTAGGGCAGCCCCGTGACGATCGTGAAGCGGGGGCCGCAGTAGGTGCAGGCGGTGAACGGGTACCGGTACCGACGGTCGGCCGGGTCGGCCAGCTCGTGCAGGCAGTCGGGGCAGACGGCAGTGTCCGGCGGGATGAGGGTGACGGCCTGCGCCCCGGCGTCCGTGCTGGCCACGATCGCGAACCCGGCAGCGCCGGTGGGAGGCATGGACTCCGCCGTCACCGACTCCACCAGCGCCCCCCGCGGGGCGTCGGTGCGCAGCCTCCGGACGAACTCCGCGACGACGTCCGCCGGGCCCTCCACCTCGGCGAACACCCCGGCCGCGTCGTTGCCCACGTGCCCCGTGAGCCCCAGCGAGGTGGCCAGCACGTGCACGAACGGGCGGAAGCCGACGCCCTGCACGACGCCGGTCACCCGCACCACCGCCCGAACCGCACCCGCACCCACACCAGCATCATGGGTCCCTTGAGGCGAATAGACCGCCATCAGGCGCCCTTCATCCGGCCCGGGACTTGCGCTTCTTGTCCTTGCGCTGCTTGGGGGGCCGGGGGACGTCCTCGGGCCCGGGCTCGGCGGAGTCGGAGTGCTCGTGGTCGACCGCGATGGTTTCGTGCGCCTCGGTGGCCTCGGGCAGCTCGGCCCGCGGCACCTCCGGCAGCAGCGCGGGCGGCAGGCCGGGGAAGTCGTCGGGGAACTCCTCGTGCTCGGCGACCAGCACGGTCCCCCGGGCCGCCTTCGCCTCCCGCACCCCCTGGGAGATGCTGTGCCACATGTGCCCCGGGCCCAGCTGCTCCTCGAAGCCGGACCGCCGCAGCACCCGTCGGACGAAGTGGAAGACGCGCACCAGGTAGAGGTCGATGCCGCGGGCCCGCAGGTCGTCGAGCAGTGCGGTGAGCACGTCGGCGCTGGTCGCGTCCAGCTGGTTGGTCGACTCCAGGTCCAAGATGACGGCGTGCGTGCCCGGGGCGGCGTCCACGGCGGCGAGCACCCGGTCGCGCACGTCGGGGGCGTTGACCCAGAAGACCGGCGCGTCGAGCCGCAGCACGAGGACACCGTCGACGGTCCTGCGCTCGGGGTGCCGTTGCGTGCTCCCCCAGGCGGCCTTCTCACCGTGCACCTTGCCCATGACGTCGACGTCGACCCGGCTCGAGCGGTACACCAGGCCGAGCACCGACTGGCCGATGGCGGCGAGCAGGCCGTAGAGCGTGCCGAACAGCAGCACGCCGCCCAGCGCGGCCATCGCGCCGACGAAGTCGTTGCGCCTGATGTGCGCGTAACGCCGGATCGCCTCGACGTCCATCAGCCCCCACACGGCGTGGACGACGATCGCCGACAGCACGGCGCGGGGCAGCGGGGAGAGCTCCCCGACGAAGGCGACGAGGGCCACGACGACGATCACGGCGGTTGCCAGGCCCGCGACCTGGGAGCCCCCGCCCGACCGCTCCACCGCCGCCGTCTTCGACAGGCTGCCCGCCACGCCCAGGCCGCCGGAGAGCCCGGCGCCCAGGTTGGCCGCGCCGGCGGCCACGAGCTCCTGGTTGGAGTCCACGGTGTAGCCGCCGCGCTGGGCGAACAGCCGGGCGGCGCTCAGCCCCTCGGCCAGCCCGACCAGCGCCAGGCCGGCACCACCGAACAGCACGCCGGGGATCGCGTCCACCGGGATCGACGGCAGGGTGAGGGGAGGCAGCCCGGCCGGGACGTCACCGACCGGCCGTACGCCCAGCCCGGGCAGGTCGGCGGATCGGGAGACGGCGATGCCGGCCACGAGCACGAGCAGCCCCCACGGGACGCGGGGCGCCAGCCGCGACCCCCCGAACAGCACGAGCAGCGCCACCGCGGACACCGCGACCGTCTCCGGCTGGACGTCGTCCAGGTGGGGCACCATCCCGGCCAGTCGCTGGAAGACGTTGCCGGCCTGCTGCGGGATGCCCAGCATCGAGGGCAGCTCGCCGACGATGATGACGATCGTGAGGCCGAACACGAACCCGGTGACGATCGGCTTGGACAGGAACTCCGCGCTCCACCCCAGCCGCAGCAGCCCGGCCAGGACGAGGATGAGCCCCGACGCGATCGCCAGCGCCGCGGTCAGCCGGACGGCGAGGTCGGCGTCTCCGGCCGCCTGGGTGGCGATGAGCGAGCCGGAGACGACCGAGACCGTCGACACCGGACCGACGATCAGTTGCCGCGACGTGCCTAGCACCGCGTAGGCGACGAGGGCCAGCGGGACGGCGTACAGCCCGACCTGCACGGGAACACCCGCGATGCCGGCGTAGCCGAGGGCCTGCGGGACGACGAGGGCGGCGACCACCGTGCCGGCGAGCACATCCGCACCCAGCTTCGAGCGGTCGTACGTCGGCAGCCAGGCCCCGATCGGCAGCCGAGCGGGCGACAGCCGACCCAGCCGGCCCAGCCGGCCGGCCGGTTCGTCGCCGGTCTCGTTCATCTCGCGGCCACCTCGCGTTCACCGTCGCGTGGGGTGGCACGTTAGCGGCTGGGCGGGCCGCCGTCCGACGGAACGGGGGCCGGCTGCTCCAGCGCGTACGCGACCGCCTCGTCCACGGAGAGGGCCAGCCCTCCGGCCAGCAGCGCCTCGGCCCGGGCGGGGTCGAGCCCCCGGCTGGCCACCTGCAGCGGCGGGAGCTCCTCCAGGGCTTCGAACAGCGCCTCGTTGACCTCGACCAGCCGCGATCCCGTGCGCGCCTTCAGCCCCTGGCTGGCGCCGACCAGCCGCAGCGCCCGCTCCGGCTGCCCGTCGGCGACCTCGATCCCGGCCATGCCCCACAGCAGCAGGACCAGCGCCGTGAGGTCCCGGAAGCCGGCGAACAGGCGCAGCGCCTCGGCGGTGCGCTCGCGGGCCAGCGCCGACTGCCCCGTGCGCAGCGCGCCGGTCGCCGCCATGAAGCAGGACCACCCGATCCCGAACGGGTCGTCGAGCGCGCGGAACATCGCCAGCGCCTCCTCGGCGCGGGCGAGCGCGTCCGCCCAGCGGGCCTCGGCCATGGCGACGTCGGTCATCCCCCAGACCGCCCAGGCCTCGACCCGCGCCGCACCCGCCGACCGAGCCTCGCTGCGGGCCCGCGCGAGCTCGGCACCGGCCGCGGCACTGGACGCCGACAGGCTCAGCGTGAGGGCCCGGTTGTACCTGGCGTTCGCGACGGCGGCCAGGTCCTCCCCGTCGGCCACCAGGTCCAGGGCCTCGTCGTACGCCGCGCGCGCCGCCGCCATGTCTCCCCGCCACCAGGCCACCCCGCCGGCGGCCTCCAGCGCCGCGGCGCGCAGTCGGCTGTCCACCGACGGCAGCGCCAGCACCTGCTCGAGCCGGTCGGCCGCCTCGTCGAGCAGCCCGTCCACCTGCCAGAACCGCCACAGGGCGGCTGCCAGCCGCTGGGCCAGCGCCACCTCACGGTGGCCGACCGCCCAGTCCAGGGCAGCCCGGAGGTTGTCGTGCTCGCGGCCCAGCCGGTCCTGCCAGGCGCGCTGCCCCCAGCCGGTGAGATGGGGGGCCGCGGTCTCGGCGAGGACGAGGAACGCCTCGGCGTGCCGTCGGGCGACCTCGTCCTGCTCGTCCGACTCGGCCAGTCGCTCCAGGGCGAACTCCCGGATCGTCGCCAGCATCGCGAACCGGGGCTGGCCGTCGACGTCCTCCTCGCGCACGAGGCTGTGCTCCACGAGGGCCTCGAGCATCGCCAGCGGATCCCCCGCCCCCTCACCCCCGAGCACGGGCTCGAGCTGCTCCAGCGCCGCCCCGCCGGCGAACACCGCCAGCCGCCGGAACGCCGCCTGCTCCGCCGGACCGAGCAGGGCGTGGCTCCACCCGATGGCCGCCTGCAGCGTGCGCTGTCGCTGCGGCAGGTCGCGGGCCCCCTCGCCGAGGACGGCGAGCCCGCCGTGCTCCCGCAGCCGTGCGGCGAGGGCCGGTGGGGGGAGCAGCCGGACCCTGGCGGCGGCCAGCTCCACGGCCAGCGGCAGGCCGTCCAGCCGGCGCACGATCTCGGCCACTGCAGCGGCGTTCTCGGCGGTGAGCGTGAACGAGGGACGGGCGGCTGCCGCCCTGCTGACGAAGAGCCGGACGGCGTCGGGCGGCTCCAGCGGTGGGACCGGCAGGTCCTGCTCGCCGGAGAGCCGCAGCGGTGCCCTGGAGGTGACGAGCACCGTCAGCCCCGGTGCGGCGGCGAGCATCCGGTCCACGACGTCCGCGGCCTCGAGCACCTGCTCGAAGTTGTCCAGGACCAGCAGCGCGCGACGGTCCCGCAGGTGGGCGAGCAGCCGCTCCTCCGGCGCCGCGCTGCCCGGCTCGAGACCGAGGGTGGAGACCACCGCGGAGGCGACCAGGTCGGGGTGCGGCACCGGGGCCAGGTCGACGAACGCGACGCCGCCGGGGAAGCGGTCGACGACCCGCAGCGCCGTCTCGACGGCCAGCCGGGTCTTGCCCGTCCCGCCCGGCCCGGTCAGGGTCAGCAGCCGGGCACCGGCCAGCAGGTCCGCGGCCAGCGCCACCTCGGGTCTGGGCACGAAGTCGGTGCGCGGCATGGGCAGGAGCACCCGGGTCCCGCCCGCCGAGCGCACCGGCGGGAAGTCGCCCGGCAGCCCCGCGATGACCAGCTGGTGCAGGTGCTCCAGCTGCACGAGGTCCTTGAGGCCGTGCTGGCCGAGGTCCAGGAGCGCGACACCGTCGGGCAGGCAGTCGGCCACGAGGGCCCGCGTGGCCGCGGAGAGCAGCACCTGGCCGCCGTGCGCCGCGCTGCCGATCCGTGCGGCCCGGTGCACGTCGAGCCCCACGTAGTCGTCGCCCCCGAGCATCGCCTCACCGGTGTGCAGGCCCATCCGTACGCGCACCCGCTGCCCGGCCGGCCAGGCGTGCCCGGCGAGAGCACGCTGGGCCGCCACGGCGGCCCCGACCGCTCCTCTCGCCGACCGGAACACGGCGAACACCGAGTCACCGGTCGTCGACACCGTGAGTCCGTCCGCGTCGGCGACGGCCCGGCGCAGGATCGCGTGGTGGGCCGCGATGAGCTCGCCGAAGACCGGGCCGAGGTCGACCAGCAGCCGCGTCGAGCCCTCGACGTCGGTGACGAGGAAGGTCACGGTGCCGGTGGGCAGCTCCCGGTCACGGGGCCGCGGCGCGGCAGCCAGGCCGGCGGCCCCCTCGGTCATGCCCGCGCGCCCTGCACGACCCGGGCCAGCCGGGCCGCCTCCAGCACGGCGTAGACCTGCTGGATGACGACGGAGCCCTCGCCGATGGCGGCCGACGCGCGCTTGACCGACCTGGCCCGGACGTCGCCGACGGCGAACACCCCCGGCAGGCTGGTCTCGAGCGGGTACGGGTCACGGTCCAGGGGCCAGCCGGCGGCCCGGTCACCCGAGGGCAGGTCCGGCCCGGTCAGGACGAACCCGTAGGGGTCGCGGGCGACCTGCCGGGGCAGCCAGTCGGTGTGCGGGACCGCGCCGATGAGGACGAACAGCGCGTCGGCGGCGACGTCCTCGGCGGTCCCGCCACGGACGTCCCGGAGCCTGAGCCGGGCCAGCCGGTCCGTGCCGCCCGCGTCGACGACCGCACAGCCGAGCCGGACGTCGACGTTGGGCAGCGCGGCGATCTCCTCGCGCAGGTAGGCGGACATGCTCTCCGCCAGCGCCGTGCCGCGGACGAGCAGAGTCACCCGGCGGGCGTGCCGGCTGAAGTGGACGACGGCCTGCCCCGCCGAGTTGCCGCCGCCGGCGACGAAGACGTGCGCCCCGGCGAGCTGGGCGGCGTCCGCCGGCGAGGCGCCGTAGTACACCCCTCGCCCGGTGAACGCCTCCACCTCCGGGACCCCGAGCCGGCGGTACGTCACGCCCGTGGCGAGCACGACCGCGCCGGTCCGGACGTGTGACCCGTCGTCGAGGGTGAGGAGCAGGTCGCCGTCGCTGCCGACGTCCAGCCGGGTCACCCGCCGCATCAGCAGGAAGCCGGTCCCGAAGACCCAGGCCTGCTGGTACGCCCGCTGGGCCAGCTCGGCGCCGGCCAGGCCGCGGGCGAAGCCGAGGTAGTTGCGGATCCGTGAGCTGGACCCGGCCTGGCCGCCGATGGCCTCGGCCTCGATGACCAGGGTGCTCAGCCCCTCCGCCGACCCCAGCACCCCCGCGGCCAGACCGGCCGGTCCGGCGCCCACCGCGACGACGTCGTACCTCGGCGACCCGACGACCTCGGTGGCCACGCCGTAACCGCGGGCCAGCTCGGCGTTGGACGGGTCGACGAGGACGCCGCCGTCACGCAGGACGACCAGCGGGCCGGCGTCGGCGGCGACGCCGGCCCGGGCGAGCAGCGCGGCCCCGGGGACCGAGTCGCTGGCGTAGAAGTTGTGCGGGACGCCGTTGCGGGTGAGCAGGTCACGGATCTCGTGCCCGCGCGGCGACCAGGGCGCGGCGACGACCGAGAACTCCCGCGGCGTGTCCGGGTCGGCCCGGGACCACTCGTGCAGGAACTCGCACACGGTGCGGTGGAAGAGCTCGTCGGGCGAGCGCCAGGGCTTCAGCACGTAGTAGTCGATGCCGCCCGCCAGCATGCTGTCGCGGATCGCGGTCGCCGTGGGCCCGTCAGCCCAGTCCCCCCACGAGACCAGCAGTCCCCGCTTGGCCAGGGGGAAGAGCCGGCGGACCTCGGCGAGCAGCTCGGTGCCCGTCTGGCCGGGCATCCACTGGTCAGCCAGGACGACGGCCACCCGTCGGCCAACCCCGGCGAGCTGTTCGAGCACCGCGAGGGCGTCGGCAGCCGAGTCACTGCACCGCACGTCGTAGTCGTCGCCGTAGCGGCGGCGGAGCTCGGCGAACACGCGGGCACCGGTGTCCGGGTCGTCGTCGACGGCGAGGATCACCGGCCGGTCGGGCAGTCCAGGTTCGTCAGTCATGGGCGGCAGTCCCATCTCCCCGGTGAGGGGCCAACGTCCCCCCGTCCCGGGCGGCTGTCAAGAGCGAGCCGCCGTCCGCGGGTGATCGTTTGCGAGGGGGGAGTCGGCCCTAGGCTGCGGTCATGGTTGAGCCCGTCCTCCCGCAGCGTGCCCGCGTCGTCGTCGTGGGGGGTGGCGTCATCGGCACCTCGGTGGCCTACCACCTCGCGCACCTCGGCTGGCGCGACGTCCTGCTGCTGGAGCGGGACCGGCTCACGTCCGGCACGACGTGGCACGCCGCGGGGCTCATGGTGACCTTCGGCTCGACGTCGGAGACCTCGACCCGACTACGGCAGTACACCCGGGACCTGTACGCGCGGCTGGAGGCCGAGACCGGGCTGGCCACCGGGTTCAGCCCGGTGGGCTTCATCGAGGTGGCGGCGGACGCCGACCGGCTCGAGGAGTACCGGCGCGTCTCCACGTTCAACCGGTACTGCGGCGTCGACGTCCACGAGATATCACCCGCCGAGGTGGCCGGGATGTTCCCGCTGGCCCGCACCGACGACCTGCTCGCCGGGTTCTACGTCGCCGAGGACGGCCGGGTGAACCCGGTCGACGCGACGATGTCGATGGCCAAGGGCGCCCGCCAGCAGGGCGCCACCGTCGTCGAGGGGGTCCCCGTCACGGGCTTCCTCCGGCAGGCCGGCGCCGTCACCGGCGTCCGGACGCCGTTCGGCGACGTCGAGGCCGAGTACGTCGTCAACTGCGCCGGGATGTGGGCCCGACAGCTGGGGGCCGCCGCCGGGGTGAGCATCCCGCTGCAGGCCGCCGAGCACTACTACCTCATCACCGAGGAGGTCCCCGGGATCGACCGGTCGTGGCCGGTGCTCGAGGACCCGTCGTCCTACGGCTACTTCCGTGAGGAGGGCGGCGGCCTGATGGTCGGCCTGTTCGAGCCGGTCTGCGCCCCCTGGCACGTCGACGCCGTGCCGGAGGACTTCTCGTTCGGCAAGATCGCGCCCGACTGGGACCGGATGGGCCCGTACCTCGAGAAGGCCATGTCCCGGGTGCCGGTCTCGCAGGAGGTCGGCATCAGGACGTTCTTCTGTGGCCCGGAGAGCTTCACCCCCGACCTGGCGCCGGTCGTGGGACCCGCCCCCGAGCTGCGCAACTACTTCGTCGCGGCCGGGCTGAACTCCATCGGCATCCTCACCGGCGGCGGCCTGGGCCGGGCGGTGGCCCACTGGGTCGCGGACGGCGACCCGGGCATCGACGTCACCGGGCTGCACATCGACCGGTTGCACGCCTACCAGACCACGCCCGAGTACCGCGCCACGCGCACCGTGGAGTCCCTCGGGATGGTCTACGCCTGCCACTACCCCACCCGCTCGATGCAGACCGCCCGCGGCGCCAAGCGCTCGGCCGTGCACGACCGGCTGGCCGCGGCCGGGGCCTGCTTCAGGGACGTCAGCGGCTGGGAGGGCGCCGACTGGTACGCCCCCGCCGGGACGGAGCCGGTCGTCGAGCAGCTCTCGTGGGGCCGGCAGAGCTGGTTCCCCCACTGGGCGGCCGAGCACCGGGCGACCCGGGAGGGCGTCGTCCTCATGGACATGTCGTTCATGGCCAAGCTGCTCGTCCAGGGCCGCGACGCCGGTGCGCTGCTCGAGCACGTCTCCGCCAACCGGGTGGACGGCGAGCCCGGCCGGATCACCTACACCCAGTGGCTCAACGAGCGCGGGACCCTCGAGGCCGACCTCACCGTGACCAAGCTCGACGACGAGTCGTTCCTCGTCGTCGCCTCCGACACCGCGCACCGCCACGCGCTGACGTGGGTCCGTCGGCACGCCCAGGGCCGGCACGCGTTCGTCACCGACGTGACGTCGGGGTACGCCCAGCTGAACGTCCAGGGCCCGCGCTCGCGCGAGCTGCTGCAGTCGCTGACGTCCGCCGACCTGTCCAACGCCGCCTTCCCCTTCCGGACGGCGCGCGAGATCGACCTCGGCTACGCCCGCGTGCTGTGCGTCCGGATCACCTACCTCGGCGAGCTGGGCTACGAGCTCTACGTCCCGACCGAGCAGGCTGTGCACGTCTACGACCGGCTGGTTGAGGCGGGGCGCCCGGTCGGCCTGCGGCACGCTGGGCTGAAGGCCCTCGCCAGCCTCCGGATGGAGAAGGGCTACCGCGACTACGGCCACGACATCGACAACACCGACTCGGTGCTCGAGGCAGGGCTGGGGTTCGCGGTGGCGCTGGACAAGCCGTTCGTCGGCCGGGAGGCGGTGCTGGCCCAGCGGGCCGCGGGCCCGTTGACCCGCCGGCTGGTCCAGGTGCTCGTCGGCGACCCGGAGCCGCTGATGTTCCATGCCGAGGTCTTGCGCCGCGACGACCGACCGGTCGGCTACGTGCGGGCGGCGTCCTATGGGTTCACCCTCGGCGGGGCCGTGGGCCTGGCGATGGTCGACGCCGCCGGCGAAGCGGTCGACCGGGCCTGGCTGGACGCCGGCGACTGGGACGTGGAGATCGCCGGGCGG
>JALOLN010000144.1 GCA_025455945.1 Actinomycetes bacterium | reverse complement strand
GACCCCCCACGCCGACGTGGCGCTGCTCCAGGCCGCCGTCGACGCCTACGCGACCGACCACCGGCGGGCGCTCGGCGCGTTCTTCGCCAGCGCCTCCCGCGGCCGGCCCGAGGCCCGGCGCGAGCAGGGGCACCGCATCCGGTTCCGCTACCGGGGGCAGGAGGTCCCGCTGCGCGTCCTGCGCCTGGGGCCGGACACCTACCGCGTCGACACCGGCGCCCGCCGGCTCGACGTCACGGTGACGCGCCTGGGGCCGATCGAGCGGCAGCTGTCCGTGGCCGGGCGACGGGTGCGCACGCTGTCGGTCGTCGACGGCCCGGCCCACTCCGTCGAGGTGGACGGCGTGACGCACACCTTCACCCGGGACGACGGTGGCACGGTGCGCGCCCCGGCCCCGGGCGTCGTCCTCTCGTTGCCGGTGCGGCCAGGTGACCGGGTGTCCGCGGGGGACACGGTCGCCGTGCTCGAGGCCATGAAGATGGAGACCGCCGTCACAGCCCCCTTCGGCGGCCGGGTCCGCTCCGTCGGCGTCATCGTCAACGCGCAGGTGGACAGCGGCCAGCCGCTGCTCGAGCTCGAGCTCGGCGAGGACCTGTCGGCCCCGGTGCCCGGCGCCGGCCCGACGGCGCAGCAGCTCGACCTGTCCCTGCCCGACCTCGAGCCGGAGGAGGCGGCCGCCGACCCAGGGCTGATCCTGGACTCGCTGCACGCCTACCTGCTCGGGTACGACACCGACCCCAAGGACATCCAGCGGCTGACCGGCCGGCCGGGCGGCCCGCTGGCGGACCTGCCGATCGACGACCCCGAGCTGCTCCAGCGCGAGGGCGAGATCCTCCTGCTGTTCGCCGATCTGTGCGTCCTCTCCCGACGTCAGCACGAGGGCGACGACGAGGAGGAGTCGCTGCTGCGCAGCCCGGAGGAGTACTTCGCGTCCTACCTGCGGGCGCCGGGCCGCAGCCGCGAGACGCTGCCGTCGGCGTTCCTGGACCGGCTCCGCCGGGTCCTCTCGCGTTACGGCGTCCCCGGGCTGGAGCCGTCACCCGTGCTCGAGGAGGCGCTGCTGCGGGTGTTCCGGGCCCAGCAGCGGCTCGGCGAGGTCGTCCCCGTCGTGGCGTCCCTGCTCGAGCGGGGCATCCACCACCGCGACCGGATGATGCACCGGATCGGTGACCTCGACGGCGTCCGGCACCTGCTCGAGCGGCTGGTCTCGGCGACGGACGGCCGGTTCCCGAGCGTCGCCGACCTGGCCCGCGAGGTGCACTTCCGCTGGTTCGACGAGCCAGAGGTCGAGCGGGTTCAGGCGTCGGTCTACGCGACCGCGGAGGCGTCGTTCGCCGCGCTGCGGCTCGACCCCGGCGGTGCCCACCGGCGCGAGCTCATCGACGGCCTGGTCTCCTGCCCGCAGCCGCTGCGGCCGCTGCTGCAGCGCTGGTACCGGGCGTCCGACCCCGACCTGCAGGCCGCGCTGCTCGAGACGGCGATCCGCCGCTACTACCGGATCCGCCAGCTGCACGACGTCAGCGCCGCCGTCGTCGAAGGGCACCTGGTCGGTACGGCTACTTACGTGCACAAGAGCCACCGGGTGCACCTCGTCATGGGTTACCTGCCGCTGTCGGAGATGGCCGACCTGCTCACCGACCTGCGGCCGTACTTCGCCGAGGTCCCCGACGACGCCGACATCGTCGTCGACCTGCAGACCTGGCGCTCGGGCAGCCCGCTCACCGGCGCCGCCACGGCGGCCGCCGTCCAGCAGGTGCTGGACTCGGTCGACACCGGCCGCCGTCTGTTCCGCGTCGACGTGGCCGCCACGACCGACGGGGCCGGCACCCGGGAGCCGGTGACCCACCACGTCACGTTCCGCTCCGACGACGAGGGGCGGATGCAGGAGGAGCTCCTCTACCGGGACATGCACCCGATGATCGCCCGGCGGCTGGAGCTGTGGCGGCTGCAGAACTTCCGCCTGGAACGGCTGGAGTCCGTCGAGGACGTCTACCTCTTCCACGGGGTCGCCCACGACAACCCTAAGGACGAACGGCTGTTCGCGCTCGCGGAGGTCCGTGACCTCACCCCGGCCCGTGACTCGGCGGGGCGTGTCGTCGGGCTGCCGCTGTTCGAGCGGATCGTGGCCCAGGCCCTGTCGGCGATCCGCGTGTTCCAGTCCCACCGGCGTCCGGCCGAGCGGCTGCTGCAGAACCGGGTGATCCTTTACGTCCGGCCGGCGCTGGACCTGCCCCCGGGGGTGTGGCGCGAGGTCGCGCACCGCATGGTCCCGACCGCGCAGGGGCTCGGCGTCGAGGAGGTGCTGGTCCGCGTCCGGATCCCCGACCCGGCGACCGGCGACCTCGTCGAGCAGGTGCTGCACGTGGCCGACCCGGGCTCGCGCGAGGTGGTGATCCGGCGCAGCGACCCGGCGCCGGAGCCGGTGCAGCCGCTGTCGGAGTACCGGCGGCGGGTGCTGCAGGCCACCCGCCGGGGGGCCACCTACCCCTACGAGATCATCCGGATGATCACGCCGCCGGGGGACAGCGACTCCGACCTGCCGTCGGGGGAGTTCACCGAGTACGACCTCGACGAGGAGAACCGGCTGGTCCCGGTCACCCGCCCGTTCGGGGAGAACACGGCCAACCTCGTCGTCGGCGTCGTCCGCAACTGGACGGCGACCTACCCGGAGGGCATCACCCGAGTCGTCCTGCTCGGCGACCCGAGCCGCAGCCTCGGGGCGCTGGCCGAGCCCGAGTGCCGGCGCATCAACGCCGCGCTGGACCTCGCCGAGGAGAGGGGGGTGCCGCTGGAGTGGTTCGCGATCTCCTCCGGCGCCCGGATCTCGATGACCAGCGGCACCGAGAACATGGACTGGATCGGCGCCGTCCTGCGTCGGCTCATCGAGTTCACCCAGGCCGGCGGCGAGGTCAACGTCGTGGTGACGGGGATCAACGTCGGCGCCCAGCCGTACTGGAACGCCGAGGCGACGATGCTCATGCACACCCGGGGCATCCTCGTGATGATCCCGGAGAGCGCGATGGTGCTCACCGGCAAGCAGGCGCTGGACTTCTCCGGTGGGGTCTCGGCCGAGGACAACCTGGGCATCGGCGGCTACGAGCGCGTCATGGGGCCGAACGGCCAGGGGCAGTACTGGGCGCCGGACCTGGCGTCGGCCTGCGCTCTGCTGTTCCGGCACTACGACCTGACCTACGTCGTCCCCGGCGAGCGGTTCCCCCGGCGCGCGCCGACGTCCGACCCGATCGACCGGGACGTGCGGACCTCGCCGCACCCGAGACTGCCGGGTGGGGACTTCACCAGCGTCGGCGACATCTTCTCGGCCGAGCGCAACCCCGACCGCAAGAAGCCGTTCGAGATCCGGGCGGTGATGCGGGCGACGATGGACGCCGACTGCGAGCCGCTGGAGCGGTGGGCGCGCTGGGGCGAGACGGCGATCGTCTGGGACGGCCGGGTCGGCGGGATCCCGGTGTGCATGCTCGGCCTGGAGTCCAAGGCGATCGCCCGCAGCGGCTTCGTGCCGGCGGACGGGCCGTCGAGCTGGACGTCGGGGACGTTGTTCCCCCAGTCGTCCCGCAAGGTCGCCCGGGCGGTCAACGCGGCCAGCGGGAACCGGCCGATGGTGGTCCTGGCGAACCTGTCGGGCTTCGACGGGTCGCCGGAGTCGATGCGCCAGTGGCAGCTGGAGTACGGCGCCGAGATCGGCCGTGCGGTCACGAACTTCCGGGGCCCGATCGTGTTCGTCGTCGTCTCCCGCTACCACGGCGGTGCCTTCGTCGTCTTCTCCAAGACGCTCAACCCGGCACTGGAGATCGCCGCCGTGGAGGGCTCGTTCGCCTCGGTGATCGGCGGGGCGCCGGCGGCCGCAGTGGTGTTCGCGCACGAGGTGGACAAACGGGCGCGGGCCGACCAGCGCGTGCTCGAGCTGACCGAGCGGGTGTCGGCGTCCGGCGGGGACGGCCGGCTGCGGCTGGAGCTGCAGCGGATCACGCAGCTGGTGCGCTCCGAGAAGCTGGGCGAGGTCGCCGCCGAGTTCGACGGGATCCACAGCATCGAGCGGGCCCTCCAGATGGGCTCCGTCGACCAGATCATCGCGGCGGCCGACCTGCGGCCGTACGTGGTCGACGCGCTCGAGCGCGGCATGCGCAACGTGTCAGGGTGAGGACGGGGGACATCCCTTCCTCACCCTGACAGGTCGTCGAACCAGGTGTGCGTGGGGACGGCGTCGCGCAACGGGGTCGGCTCAGCCAGTGCGGTCGGGGGCGGCAGCGCCGTGTCGGCTGCGACCGTCAGCACGAAGTCGCCGTGCCGGCACCACCAGCCGGGGAACACGGCACCCTCGGCGGCACGTACCGACAGGGCTCGCCACTCGCCGGCCCGCGCGTCGTGCAGGGTGACCTCGACGGTCCTGGTGTCGCGGCGCAGCCCGGTCTGCAGCACCTTCAGGGCGCTCTCCTTGGCCGACCAGACGAGATTGGCCACCAGGTCGGCCTGCGCGCCGGCGGCCGCCACCAGGGCGCGCTCGGGCGGGGTGAACCAGTCGGCGACGAACGCCGGGGTCCGCTCCTCGACCAGCTCGAGGTCGCAGCCGACCCAGTGCCCCGGCGGACCCACGAGGCACACCGCCCAGCCGGCCCGGTCGGTGAGTGACACCGAGCAGGGGGCGCGCTCCTGGCGGACGAAGACCAGCGGCGCCCCGGTGGGTGCGGGGCGCACCTCGACCTCGTGCGGGACGTCGGCGTCCGGGCCCAGGGCCATGGCGAGGGCCTGCTTGGCGGTCCAGCGGCTGACGAGGAAGTCGTTGCGCCGTTTGGCGAAGCGCATGCCGGCGGCCCGCTGGGCCTCCAGCGGGCTGAGCCAGTCGAGGGCGGCGGGGACGTGCTGCTCGCCCTGCGCGTGCCAGTGCAGGGAGCCGGGTGTGACGACCACCCCATGAGTGTGCCGCCTAGACTCCTGACACGTGACGCTCACGATCGGGATCGTCGGGCTGCCCAACGTGGGCAAGTCGACCGTCTTCAACGCGCTGACGAAGAACGACGTCCTTGCGGCGAACTACCCCTTCGCGACGATCGAGCCGAACCTCGGTGTGGTCGCCGTGCCAGACCCGCGGCTCGCCCGGCTGGCGGAGATCCACCACTCGGCGCGTCTCGTCCCGGCCACCGTGGAGTTCGTCGACATCGCCGGCCTCGTCAAGGGGGCGTCTGAGGGGCACGGGCTGGGCAACAAGTTCCTGTCGCACATCCGTGAGGCGGACGCGATCTGCCAGGTCATCCGGGTGTTCACCGATCCGGACGTCGTCCACGTGGACGGCCGGGTCTCCCCGCACGACGACATCGAGACGATCAACACCGAGCTGATCCTCGCCGACCTGCAGACGCTGGACCGGGTCCTGCCGCGGCTGCAGAAGGAGGCGCGGCTGCACAAGGACCGGCACGAGGCGCTGGCCGCCGCCGAGCGCGCACGCGAGGTCCTCGACGCCGGTCAGACGATCTTCGCAGCCGGGCTGGCCGTTCCTCTACGTCTTCAACGTCGACGAGGCGGAGCTGCCGGACGAGGCCCTGCGGGCGGAGCTGAGCGCTCTCGTGGCACCGGCTGAGGCGATCTTCCTCGATGCCAAGGTGGAGGCCGAGCTCACCGAGCTGCCGGAGGAGGATGCGCTGGAGCTGCTGCAGTCAGTGGGGCAGGAGGAGCCTGGGCTGGCCGTGCTCGCCAGGGTCGGCTTCGCCACCCTGGGCCTGCAGACCTTCCTCACCGCGGGGCCGAAGGAGGCCCGCGCGTGGACGATCCGCAAGGGGGCGACCGCCCCTGAGGCGGCAGGGGTGATCCACACCGACTTCCAGCGGGGCTTCATCAAGGCTGAGGTCGTCTCGTTCCCGCACCTCTCCGAGGCCGGCTCGATGGCTGAGGCCAGGGCAAAGGGCTGGGTGCGGATGGAGGGCAAGGAGTACGTCATGCAGGACGGCGACGTCGTGGAGTTCCGCTTCAACGTGTGACTGAGCTCGTTTGCCCAGGTCACGTCGCCCTCGCCGAAGCCCTTGAGTCGACGCTGCTGACCAGCGACCGACGTCTGGCACGGGCTGACGGCCCACGGTGTGCCATCGACGTGCTGCAAACGGCTCAACGTCGCGGTGCTCACACTGGCGGGGGCCGGGACTCGGCGGGTGCGGGAGCACCCGGCCTGGCGGCCGGTCGTCCCTCTGC
>JALOLN010000025.1 GCA_025455945.1 Actinomycetes bacterium | reverse complement strand
GTGGTGCAGACGGTGAGCGGCTTCGGCTTCGCCCTGGTCGCGGTCCCCCTGCTCGCCCTGGTGCTGGACCCGGCCCCCGCCGTCGTGGCCACGACGCTGGTCAGCCTGCTGCTCAGCGTGGTCGTCGTCCGGGCCGACTGGGGGCACATCCGGTGGCAGGACGCCGGCGTCGTGTCGGTCGCGGGGCTGCTCGGGATGCCGCTCGGCCTGGTCGTGCTCACCCAGGTGCCCGAACGGGTGCTCACCGCGATCATCGCCGTCGTACTGCTGGCCTCGACCGCGGTGGTCGCCCGCGGCCTGCAGCTCCCCTCGGGCCGGGGCACCGAGGTGACCGTCGGTCTGACGAGCGGTGCGCTGCTCACCAGCACCGGCATGAACGGGCCGCCGCTGGTCGTGGCCTTCCAGGCCCAGGGGATGCCACCGCGTCCCTTCCGGGGCACGCTGTCCGCGGTCTTCCTCGCCCAGGGCCTCGCCGCCGTGCTGCTCCTGGCCGCCGGCGGCCAGGTGACGTCAGCGGCGCTCGGCGCCACCGCTGTCGGCGTCCCCATGCTGGGCATCGGCTGGCTGGTCGGCAACCGGCTGTTCCACGCCCTCGACCCGCTGGCCTTCCGCCGGGTGGTGCTGGGGCTGCTCGTCGTCAGTGCCGTCGTCGCCTTGGCCAGTGCGGTGCGCGGCTGACGCCGGCCGACGGGCCGCCGTCAACCTGCCGTGAGCGCCGCCGAGGCGGCGGCGAACATGGTCGTCTTGATGGTGCCCAGGGTGGTCGGGTCCTTGCCGACGAGCGGCGCCACCAGAGCCGTCGCGGCGTCGACGAGGCCGGCCTCGTCCGCCGTGGCGTCGACCAGGCCGGCTGCCTGGGCGTCCGGCCCGCCGTACCGGCGTCCGGTGGTCATGGCGGCGACGGCGGCGGCCGGCGTGATCTTCGCCTGGATGAGCGCCGCCATGCCCGGGGTGAAGGGGATGCGGATGTCGACCTCCGGGAAGCACAGGTACCCGCGGTCCGCACGCATGACCCGGAAGTCGTGGGCCATGACCAGCATCGCCCCAGCGCCGAACGCGTGCCCGTTCACCGCCGCCACCGTCGGCAGCGGCAGCGTCAGCACCCGGGCCAGCAGGGCGTGGACGTGCCCGACGTACCACTCCCAGCGGCCGGGGTTCGCGCTCAGCCACTCCAGGTCCAAGCCGTTGGAGAAGAACTTGCCGGTGGCCGTGGTCACCAGGGCGGTGGGCTCCCCGCTCACGGCCTCGTCGAGCGCGGCGCCGACCGCCTGCAGCCAGTCCGGTGACCACCGGTTCTCGTCGCCGCCGAGGTCCAGGAGGGTCACCGGGCCCCGCCGCGTCAGCGTCACTGCTGTGGTGTCAGTCATGGGGACAGCCTCTCGTTACCAGGACGCCGCGAGCTCGGTGCCCTGCTTGATCGCCCGCTTGGCGTCGAGCTCGGCGGCCACGTCCGCACCGCCGATCAGGTGGACGTCGACCCCGGCGGCCACCAGACCGGCCTGCAGGTCACGCCGCGGCTCCTGCCCGGCGCACAGCACCACCGTGTCCGCCTCGAGCACCAGCGCCCGGCCGGCCGCGGTCACGTGCACGCCGGCGTCGTCGATCCGGTCGTAGGTGGCACCGGGGACGAAGGTCACACCGCGGCGCAGCAGGGTGGCCCGGTGGATCCAGCCGGTGGTCTTGCCCAGGCCGGCCCCGACCTTGGTCGCCTTGCGCTGGAGCAGGTGGACCTGCCGGGCAGGGGTCTGCGGCGTCGGCTCGGTGAGCCCACCGCGGTTGCGGTACGCCGGGTCGATGCCCCACTCGGCGTTGAACAGCGCCGGGTGCAGCGTGGCGCTGTCGCCGTCCTGGGTGAGGTACTCGGCGACGTCGAACCCGATGCCGCCCGCGCCAAGGATCACCACGCGGTGGCCGACCGGGACGTGGTCGCGCAGCACCTGCAGGTAGGTGACGACGCTGGGGTGGTCGATCCCGCGGAGGTCCGGGATCCGCGGGGTCACGCCGGTGGCCAGCACCACGGCGTCGAAGCCTGCCCCCACGAGGTCGTCGACTCCGACCCGGGTGCCGAGGACGGTCCGGACGCCGGTGTCCGCGAGCGCGTGGGCGAAGTAGCGCAGCGTCTCGTCGAACTCCTCCTTGCCGGGGATCTGCTTGGCGAGGTTGAACTGCCCGCCGATCTGCCCGTCCGCCTCGTACAGCACGACGTCGTGGCCCCGCCCGGCCGCGGTGGTAGCGGCCGCGAGACCGGCCGGACCGGCGCCCACGACGGCGATCCGCCGGCGCCGGACGGCCGGGGTGATCGTGAGCAGGGTCTCGTGGCAGGCGCGGGGGTTGACCAGGCACGAGGTGACCTGGCCAGCGAAGGTGTGGTCCAGGCAGGCCTGGTTGCAGGCGATGCAGGTGTTGATGCGGTCGGCGCGCCCCGCCGCGGCCTTGCGGACGAACTCGGGATCGGCCAGGAACGGCCGCGCCATCGAGACCAGGTCCGCGTCGCCCGCGGCCAGCACAGCCTCCGCGACCTCTGGGGTGTTGATCCGGTTGCTGGTGACCAGCGGGACGGCGACCACGCCCTTCAGCCTCCGGGTGACCCAGGTGAAGGCCGCGCGCGGGACGCTCGTGGCGATCGTGGGGATGCGGGCCTCGTGCCACCCGATGCCGGTGTTGATGAGGGTGGCACCGGCCGCCTCGACCGCCCGGGCCAGGGTGACGACCTCCTCGAGGGTGGACCCGCCCTCGACCAGGTCGAGCATCGACAGCCGGTAGATGACGACGAAGTCGGGGCCGACGCGCTCGCGCACCCGCCGCACGACCTCGACCGGGAAGCGCACCCGGTTCTCGTACGGACCGCCCCACTCATCGGTGCGCTGGTTCGTCCGAGCCGCGATGAACTCGTTGACCAGGTAGCCCTCCGAGCCCATGATCTCGACCCCGTCGTACCCCGCGTCGCGGGCCAGCGCCGCGCACCGGGCGAAGTCGTCGATGGTGCGCTCGACGTCTGCGGCGGACAGCTCCGTCGGCGGGAACGGCGAGATCGGCGCCTGCAGGGGGCTCGGCGCCACCAGGTCGGGGTGGTAGGCGTACCGGCCGAAGTGCAGGATCTGCATCGCGATCCGGCCGCCGGCGGCGTGCACCGCGTCGGTCACCACGCGGTGCCGCGCCGCCTCCGCCGACGTCGTGAGCATCGCGCCGCCCGGGAGCGGGCGGGCCTCCTCGTTGGGCGCGATGCCGCCGGTGACGATGAGCCCCACCCCGCCGCGCGCACGCTCGGCGTAGAAGGCCGCCATCCGGTCGAAACCGCCCTCGACCTCCTCCAGGCCCACGTGCATGGAGCCCATCACCACCCGGTTCGGCAGGGTCAGGAAGCCGAGGTCGAGCGGCTGCAGCAGGTGCGGGTAGGGGGACACGACGGCCTCCGGGGCGACGACGGGTACGGGACCAGCCTGCCCCACCGCTCGGGCCCGGCCCGACCCCGGACCCCGTCACACCCCGGTCTGCGCCTGGAGGCGGCCCTCCTCGACGGCTCGGGCCAGCGCGGCGTGGTCCCGCTCGTTCTGGTCCGCGTAGGAGGTGGCAAAGCGCACCAGTGCCCTGTCGAAGCTGTCGCTGGAGCCGAGGTACGTCGCGATCGCGACGCGATCCCCGGTGCGGGCGTGTGCCCGCGCCAGCGTCCACGCGCAGATGCCGGCGAAGAAGTTCATGGCCACCGGGTTCATGCTCTCCGGCTCCCACGAGCCCTTCCAGTCACGCAGCTGGCGGAAGTAGAAGTCACGAGTCCGGCCGTCCACGGTCTTCGTCAGCCGGCTGTAGCACAGGAAGACGTCGCTGGTCGCCTGCATGCGCTTCTGGCCGTCGACGACCCGGTGCCCGTGCTGCTTGTACACGCTGGGCCGGTAGTAGCGCTCCAGCACGGACTCCTGCGCCTCCTTCGCCTGCAGGATCAGCACGTCGTCCTCGTCCCGGCCGAGCATCAGCAGGACGTGCGCGCGGGTTCCCACGCTGCCCACCCCGACCACCTTGCGGGCCAGGTGCGCGAACCGGTACGCCTCGAGCAGGCTGCGGCGCTCGCCGGGCAGGGTCGCCCGCGCCTCGCGCAGCGCGTCGTGGATGACCTGCTCCGACATGGCCGCCTGCTCGGGAGTGAGCAGGTCCTCGATGGGGGTGACCAGCGGCGGGTCGCTGATGAACCGGCGCCTACCGTCGCGGACCTCGGTCAGGCGGCCCAGCGCCTGGCGGTTGTCCCGCGTCAGCGCCTTGGAGACCACCTTGCGCGCCTGCACCAGGCTGTCCTTGTCCAGCATCGCCGACGCCCTCGGCAGGCCCTCCTCGATGTGGGCGTGCAGGTACCACACCTCGAGGTCGCCCATCCCCGCGAACTGCTGCATCGACGTCCGATAGCTCGCCACGGCGTTCAGCACGATGCCGCGCCGCTCGGCCTTGCTGAAGCCGTTGTTGCGCGCGGCGATCTCCAGGCTGGCCACGAGCCTTTTGACATCCCACTCCCACGGCCCGGGCAGGGTCTCGTCGAAGTCGTTGATGTCGAACACCAGGCGCCGCTCAGGCGAGGCGAACAGCCCGAAGTTGGACAGGTGCGCGTCACCGCAGGCCTGGACCTCGAACCCCGAGGCGGGGGTGCTCGCGAGGTCAGCGGCCATGATCAGCGCGGCACCCCGATAGAACGTGAAGGGGTTCGCCAGCATGCGCCCGTGGCGGATCGGCACCAGGTCCGGTGCCCGCGTGGTCGCCTGCTCCTCGAGCAGCGCCACCGGGTCCGGTCGGTCGGGCGCCGGCTCCCAGTCCCCGTGCGACGCCCGCGGCACCCGCGATCGCGCCTCCTTCCCCAGCCGGACTCGCTCGGCGACCGTGAGGTGCCGTCGAGCGCGGCCCGGTCTCCTTGGGCTCTGCTGCGTCGCCATCGCTGCTCCTTCGGCGTCCGGTCGGACTGCTCAGTCGTGGCTCATGGCGTCGATGCAGACGACGACCGACAGCAGGAGCGCGACGTCCTGCCCCGGGGCGACCTCGACTCCGTAGCTGTCCCTGACCCGGAACCACTTCTTGGAGACGGTCGCCACCGTGCTCCCGTCCCGCTCGATCTCGTACTCGTGGTCGACGAGGTTCCCGTGGGCCTTGAGGTCGGGGGCGCCGTCCACGTCGATCTGGAACCGGTCACGGATGCCGACGAGTGCCTTGTGCACCGTGGCGTTGCCCTGCGGCAGCTCGATGACCATCTTGTCGCGGACCGTGAGCTTCTTCTCCTGGATCTTCGCCACCTCGTGACCCCGGGCGTCCTCCAGGACGAACGTGTCACGGATCCGCATCGCCTTGCCGTTGACCTTGAACGCACGATGCCCGGACTCGTCCTCGATCCAGCAGTCGTCGCCGATCGAGATCAGCTTCTCCCGCATCTGGAACCGGGTGCGACCGGACTCATCGTCCCGCCGCCTGTCGCGCAGACTCATCGTGCCGGTCGGACTGGACCACACGGCGCCGTCGCTCAGGCGCCGGACTCGGCCTCGATCTCCGCCTCCGCCTCGGCGGCAGCGAGCTCGATGGCGACACCCAGCGCCTCGGTGATCTTCGCGGCCGCGGCGAGCGTGCGGGGGGAGCCGACGATCGGGGCGACGGCAACCAGGACGTCCTGGGCCTGCTCGGCGGTGACGCCGGTCGCCGCGGCGGCGGGCACGTGCATGAGGTACGAGGCCACGGGGGCGTCGACCGCAATCAGCGCGGCGATTCGCACCAGCATGAGGGTCTGGGGGTCGAGGTCAGTGCGGTCGATGGACTCGGCGTTCATGGCGGCCAGCATCTCGATGACGGGCGCCTCTCCCGTGGCCATGGGCTCTCCTGTCTCTCCGTGGGGGTCGTGGATGCAGCGCGTGCCGTCCCTGCTCCGGCACACCCCCCGACGCTAGGTGAGCCGTCGGGAGGAGGCCTCCCCCACATCGGGTGACGCCGAGCCCTCCGCGCGGGCGGGGAGCCGGTCGAGCATCGCCCACGCATGGTCGTAACCGTTGCGCATGAACGTCGCCCACTCACGGCGGTCGACGAACTGCGTGTAGAGACCGGCGCCCTGCACCTTGCCGTAGGGCACCGGGTCGAGCAGGTGCACCTCGGTCGCCGCCGCGAGGTCGGCGAGGGACCGGCGCGCGGTGTCGACGTGTCCCATGAGCCGGGTCTGCCCCGACACCCGGAGGAGGCTGAGCGGCTCCTCCCGCCACCGGAGGTCCTCGTCGGCGTGGAACCCCGGGCGGTAGAAGCCGTTGACCACGACGGCGACGTCGCAGCGGTCCGCCTCGACGAAGGGGTGCGCCGGCAGGATCTCCACGATCCCGCCGTCCAGGTAGGACCGGCGCTCGTACTCGACGGGGTCGAAGGCCAGCGGCAGGGCCACCGCCATCCGGATCGCGCGGGCGGCACTCAGCTCCGGGTCGGTGTCCGACCCCACGTACCGCAGCCGGTTCTGCTCGATGTTCCACACCGGGAACCACACCGGCGTCGGCAGGTCGCCGAGGGTCCGATCCCCCAGCAGCCGCCGGAACGTCGCCTCGATCGCCTCGCCCCGCATGAGCCCCGCCCAGCCTCGACCCAGCCGCAGCGGCGCAAGGGCCAGCCGGCCCCAGTCCGGGTCGAGGTAGTCCGTCGGCCGCAGTGAGAGCAGGTCCTGGGCCACCTCGTCAGGCGTTCTCCCCGCCGCCAGCGGGATCCCGAACATCGCCGACCCGGAGCACAGCCCGTACGCCGCCGGCTGCACGCCGGCCTCCTGCAGGGCCCGGACGACTCCCACCGTCGATGCCAGGGCACCGCTGCCACCGGTGGCCACCACCGCGACGCGCTTACCGGCCCACACCCCGCGGCGACCGCGCCGCGGCGACGGGAACGGGGCCGGGACCTCGTCGTCGAACCGGTCCACCGGCAGTGGGAGCAGGCCCCGGCGCAGCTGGGCGAGGATCGCGGAGTCCTCACGGATGGCCCGCCAGACCAGTCCGGCGCGGACGGGGTGGCGCAGGTACTGGCCCATCCGGGCGAGGTCAGTGAGGTAGTCGAGCGCCATGACGCCCATTGTCCCGGCTGCTCCCCGACGCCCTGGCCCGGGTCGCGGTCGGACCCCGCCGGCCTGGGGACAGACTGTCCCCATGACCTCTCCCCGCATCGCGATCCTCGGGGGTGCCCGCACCCCCATCGGCAGCTTCGGCGGCGCGTTCAAGGACGTGCCCGCCCACGAGCTCGGCGCCACGGCGGCGGTCGCGGCGCTGGCCCGGACCGGTGTCGCCCCCGACGAGGTGGACGAGGTGGTGATGGGCTGCATCGGCCAGGTGGGACCGGACGCCTACAACGCCCGACGGGTGGCGCTGGCCGCCGGGCTGCCGGCCTCCACCCCGGCGTACACGGTCAACCGGCTGTGCGGGAGCGGGCTGCAGGCCATCTGGTCGGCGGCGATGCAGATCCGCTGGGGCGCGGCCACCATCGCGCTGGCCGGCGGCGACGAGAACATGTCCCGGATGCCCTTCTACGACTTCGGCGCCCGCTCCGGCTACCGGCTGGGGGACCGCCCCTTCGTCGACGGCACGGTGATGATGCTGACCGACCCCTTCCACGGCATCCACATGGGCGTCACCGCGGAGAACGTGGCCGAGCGGTACGGGGTCAGCCGCGCGGACCAGGACGCCTACGCGCTGCAGTCCCAGACCCGGGCGGCGAGCGACGCGGCGCGGGCCGCGTTCGCCGAGGAGATCGTCGCGGTCGAGGTCGGCGGGCGGCGGGCGGTCACCGTGGCCGTGGACGAGCACCCCAAGCCCGGCACCACCGCCGAGGTGCTCGCCGGCCTGCGTCCGGCGTTCCGCAAGGACGGCACGGTCACGGCCGGCAACGCCTCGGGGATCAACGACGGCGCCGCCGCAGTGCTGCTCGCCCCGGAGGACGTGGCCCGGGACCGGGTCCCCGGTGACCTCGTCCTCCTGGAGTCCGTCGCGACCGCGGCCCTGGAACCGGAGATCATGGGGTACGCCCCGGTGCTCGCCCTGCGCAAGCTGTTCGCGCAGACCGGGCTCACCCCCGCCGACGTCGACACCGTCGAGCTCAACGAGGCCTTCGCCTCGCAGGTGGTCGCCTGCATCCGCGACGTCGGGCTGGACCCCGAGCGCACCAACCCCTACGGCGGCGCCATCGCCCTCGGCCACCCGGTCGGCGCGACCGGGGGGATCCTCACCCTGCGCGTGGCACTCGACCTGGTCCGGCGCGACCTCGAGCTCGGCGTCGTCACGATGTGCATCGGCGGTGGCCAGGCGCTGGCCGCCCTGCTCCGCCGGGTCAGCTGACCAGCCTGTCCCACTCCCCGCGCAGGAGCGCGTAGCGGAAGCTGTCGGTCCACTCCCCCTTGCTCCAGAAGTCCTGGACGCCGTGGAGCTCCCGGCGCATCCCGAGCCGCTCGCACAGCGCAGCGCAGCGGTCGTTGCGGGCGTCGAGGTCGGCGTACACCCGGTGGACGCCGTAGTGGGAGAACGCCAGGGCCGTGAGGGCGCGCGCCGCCTCGGTCGCCAGGCCCTGCCCGTGGACGGCCGGATCGAAGATCCAGCCGAGCTCGGCGGTGGACAGGTCAGGTCCGTGGAGCTCGAGGACGACGTCTCCCACGAGCTCGCCGTCCCGCTCGACCGCGAGGGAGAGCCGGTCGCCGGGGCCGCCCGGGGCGGTCTCCGTGGCGCGGTAGCTCACCTCGGCCGCCGCCTCGGCGGGGTTCAGCGGACCCTGCAGGAGCAGCGCGGCGACGTCGGCCCGGCCGTGGTAACGGGCGTAGGCCGGCGCGTCCCCGGGTGCGAACACCCGCAGCAGCAAGCGATCCGTCGACAGCGGCACGGGCGGCGGAGGCGTGGTGAGATACCTGGTCCGGACGGCGTCGACGAGGCGCTCCCGCACCGTCGGGCCGCCGAAGCGCAGCCGGTCGTACGCCGTCATCGGGGCCAGGATCTGGTCCAGCCCCGCCACCGCCTCCCCGACCAGCCCGCGCCCGACCGGGTCGGCCGGATCGGCCTCGAGCCGGGTCGCGCCGGCCTCGACCTGCGCGGTGAGGGCGGCCAGGCGCCGGATCGACGCCGGCGTGACCGAGCGCAGGTGGACGAGGCGGCCTGACAGGTAGTCCTGCCACTGCTCCTCGCCGAGCCCGGGGTCCTCCGGCCACCAGGAGACGAACCACTCGTGGAACCCGCCCAGCCCCGCGTCGAGGGCCTCGGCGTGGTCGCGGCGCACCATCGCGGTGCCGTCGGACAGGTAGTACGACGGGAGGGGCAGGCGCCCGGCCAGGACGGCCGGGACGTGGTCGGCGGACAGCGGCACGAAGTGGCTGCACACGTACACGTCGTCCTCGGCGGTCATCGCGTGGTCACCATTGACCGCCAGGTACCGCGCCCGCAGGGCCTGGGTCGCTTCACTCACGCGGGCGAGTCTGGCCGATGCCGCCCGACGTTGGCACCACCGGAGTCACCTGGTCCGGCGACCGCAACGGTGCGCGAGGGGGGAGTTGAACCCCCACACCCTTTCGGGCACACGGACCTGAACCGTGCGCGTCTGCCTATTCCGCCACTCGCGCGAGGGGGTCGAGACTACCACGCCACGCGCGGCGAGCCCGGCCCCGAGTGGGCCGCCCGGTTACGATCACGAGGTCTGACGAGGACCGTCGGACGGCTCCTGACCATCCCCCGACCATGCCCGAGGAGGTGCCCGTGGGGGTCCTGGACCGCTTCGAGCGCCGACTCGACCGCCTGGTGAACGGCGCGTTCGCGAAGGCCTTCAAGGCCGAGGTCCAACCGGTCGAGATCGCCGCCGCCCTGCAGCGGGAGTGCGACGACCGGGCGGCCATCGTCACCCGCGGCCGCACCATCGTGCCCAACGTGTTCAGGGTCGAGCTGGGCCAGCACGACCACGACCGGCTGTCGGTGTACGCCGAGCCGCTGGGCGCGGAGCTGGCGGCCATGGTCCGCGAGCACGCGGAGCAGCAGGGGTACGCCTTCGTCGGCCCGGTCGTCGTCCGGTTCGAGCTGGTCGACGACTTGGAGACCGGGCTGTTCCGGGTGCGCAGCGAGGCCGCCGCCGGTGCGCCTTCGCACCCGGCTCAGGTGCCCACACCGGCGCCCGCACCTGTCGCGGCCGCCCTCGAGGCCGGCGGCACCACCTACGCCCTGACCCGACGGGTCACCGTGCTCGGCCGTGGGGTGGATGCCGACCTGCGGCTGGAGGATCCCGGCGTCTCCCGCCGGCACGCGGAGGTCGTGCTCTCCGACCCCCCGCGGATCAACGACCTGGGGTCCACCAACGGCACCCTCGTCGACGGCGCGCCCGTGTCCTCCGCCGAGCTCTACGACGGCGCCCGCATCGGCCTCGGTTCGACCACGCTCGTGTTCCGGTACGGCGGGTAGGCCGCCTGGTGTCCCAGCTGACCCTGACCCTGATCCAGCTCGGGTTCCTCGCCCTGCTGTGGTTCATGGTCCTCTCGGTGGCGTCGGTCATGCGCAGCGACCTGTTCGCGCGCCGGCGCGCGAAGTCGTCCGCCCGCGCCGACGCTCGCGCAGCCAGGTCCGCAGCGAAGGCCAGCGCCAAGGCCGGCACCGGCACCAGACCCACGCCGGCCGCCCGGCCCAAGCCGGGCCGCGGCTCCCCCCGACAGCTGGTGGTGACTGCCGGCGCCCAGTCCGGCCTGAGCGTCGAGCTGGGGGCGACGCCGATCACGATCGGCCGGGCGGAAGAGAACACCATCGCCCTGGACGACGACTACGTCTCCGGCCGGCATGCCCGGGTGTACCCGCACGAGGGCAGCTGGGTCGTCGAGGACCTCGGGTCGACGAACGGGACGTTCCTCGGCACCACCAAGGTGACCAGCCCCACCGTCATCCCCTCCAGTGGGACGATCCGGATCGGCAAGTCCGAGCTGAAGCTGCGGAAGTAGCGATGGCTCTGCGACTCCATTTCGCCGCCCGGTCGGACGTCGGCCTGGTCCGCCAGGACAACGAGGACTCCGCCTACGCCGGCCCGCACCTGCTCGTCGTCGCCGACGGCATGGGTGGCCACGCGGCGGGCGAGGTGGCCAGCGCCGCGACGGTCCGGGTGCTCGCCGGCCTGGAGCCCGAGCAGCCCGCCGCCGAGGGGCTCGACCCGGCCGGCAGGCTGAGGGACGGCATCGCCAGCGCCGGCGCCGAGCTGCGCCGGATCAGCGGAACCACCCCGGACGTCGAGGGGATGGGGACGACGGTCACGGCGCTGCTGCAGCTCGGCGACCTGGTCGCGGTCGCCCAGGTCGGGGACTCGCGCGGCTACCTCCTGCGCGACGACGTCCTCGAGCAGCTCACGCACGACCAGACCTACGTGCAGACCCTGGTGGACGAGGGGCGCATCCGGCCCGACGAGGCCACCAGCCACCCGCAGCGCAACCTCCTGCTGCAGACGCTCGACGGTCGTCCCGACGTCGACCCCGAGATCGTCGTCCGGACCCCGGCAGCCGGTGACCGGTACCTGCTCTGCAGCGACGGGCTCTCCGGCGTGGTGTCCGAGGCGACCCTGCGCGACGTGCTGGCCGAGGGCACCCCCGCCGAGGCCGTCGACCGGCTGGTGGACCTCGCCCTGCGCGCCGGGGCTCCGGACAACGTCACGTGCATCGTCGCCGACGTCGTCGAGGGCGAGCCTGCCGCGGCGCCACTGCTCGTCGGGGCGGTCGCCCCGGCCCCCGGCTCCTCGGAGGTCCTCGCCGAGGACGCCACCGAGGACAGCGACTCCGTCCCCGAGACGTCCGGACGCCGGATCGGCCTGGTGCTCCCACTGGTCCTGCTGGTCGCCCTCGTGGGGGTCGGCGCCTGGTTGGGGTACCGCTGGACGCAGGCCCAGTACTACGTCGGCGCGGACGAGGACCAGGTGGTCATCTACCAGGGGGTGAACGGCAGCGTCGCCGGCCGCTCCCTGTCACGGATGGTCGAGCCCACCGACATCGAGGTCGCTGACCTGCCGGCCATCACCCAGCAGCAGGTGGAGGCAACCATCCCGGCCGAGGACCTCCCCGACGCCCGGGCGATCGTGTCCCGCCTGCGGGACGAGGCCACCTCCTGCGCCACCACCGTGCCGGTGCCCGCGGGCTGTCCGCCCCGGCCGCTGCCCACGCCCACCCCGACGCCCACCCCGACGCCCACTCCCACGCCCACCCCGGGGGCCGCCGGATGAACGCCGCAACCGCGGGCGCCGCCGCGCCGCCGCGCCGCTGGGCGGAGGCGATGCTCCTCGTCCCCGCGCTGGTCATCGGCATCGGGGCCTACGCGCAGGTGGGCCTGGCGACCGACGGCAGCCTGCCCGCGGACTTCTGGGCCTGGAGCGCCGTGGGCGTCCTGCTCGCGGTTGCCGCGCACGTCGCGGTCCGGCTGCTCGCCCCCCGCTCGGACCAGGCCCTGCTGCCCGTCGTGGTGGCCCTCAACGGGCTGGGCCTGGCGCTGATCGCCCGCCTGGACGTCGCCGAGGCGCTCCGGGCCGCCGCCCGCGGGCAGCCCGTCCCCACCCCCACCGCACCGAGCCAGCTGCTGTGGACGGTGCTCGGCGTCGCCCTGTTCGTCGTCGTCCTCGTCGTCGTGCGCGACCCCCGTCAGCTGCAGCGCTACACCTACACCGCGATGGCCGTCGGCCTCGTCCTCATCCTGCTGCCGCTGGTCCCCGTCCTCGGCGTCACGATCAACGGCGCCAGCATCTGGATCCGGGTGGCCGGGATGTCGTTCCAGCCGGCCGAGGTGGGCAAGATCGCCCTCATCGTCTTCTTCGCCGGCTACCTCGTCGTCACGCGCGACGCCCTGGCTGTCGCCCGCAGCCGGGTGCTCGGCATCGACCTGCCCCGCGGCCGCGACCTCGGGCCCATCCTCGTCGCCTGGCTGGTGAGCCTCGGCGTCCTCGTGTTCGAGAACGACCTGGGCACGTCGCTGCTGTTCTTCGCGCTCTTCGTCACGATGCTCTACGTCGCGACCGGCCGCCGGGGCTGGATCGTGATCGGGGCGCTGCTGTTCCTGGCTGGCTCGTTCGCCGCCTACCAGCTGTTCGGGCACGTGGGTGCGCGGATCGACACCTGGCTGGACCCCTTCGCCGACGCGTCAGGGGCGGGCTTCCAGAACGCGCAGGCGCTGTACGGCATGGCCGAGGGCGGCATCCTCGGCACCGGCATCGGCGAGGGCAGCCCCGACCTCGTGCCGTACGCGAACTCCGACTTCATCATCGCGACGGTGGGCGAGGAGCTCGGCCTCACCGGGCTGATGGCCGTGCTCGTCATGTACGCCGTCCTCGTAGAGCGCGGCCTGCGCGCCGCCCTGGCCGCGCGGGACGTGTTCGGCCGGCTGCTCGCCACCGGCCTGGCCGTCGTCCTCGGCCTGCAGGTCTTCATCGTCGTCGGTGGCGTCACCGGGCTCATCCCGCTGACCGGCCTCACCACCCCGTTCATGTCGGCCGGCGGATCGTCCCTCATCGCCAACTGGATGCTCATCGCGCTGCTGCTGCGCGTCGGGGACGCCGCAGCCAGCCCCGCCCCGGCGCCCGTCCCGATCGTGGACGACGCCCTCACCGAGGTCGTGCCGCGGTGATCGGCGGCATGTCCGGCACGATCCGCCGCGTCGCCGTCCTGCTCGGCGTGCTCTTCCTGGCGCTGCTCGCCAACGCCAACATCGTCCAGGTGCTGCGGGCCGACGAGCTCGCCGACGGCCCGGGGAACACCCGCGGGATCATCCGGGAGTACGGCCGCGAACGTGGTCCCATCGTCGTCGGCGGGGCCGCCGTCGCCTCGTCGAAGGAGACGGACGGACGGCTGAGGTACCAGCGGGTCTACGCCGACGGTCCGCTGTACGCCTCGGCGACGGGCTTCTACTCCCTGGTGTACGGCGCGACGGGCATCGAGAAGGCCGAGAACGACGTGCTCGCCGGCTCCGACGACCGGTTCGCGGTGCAGCGGCTGTCCGACCTCATCGCCGGCCGGGAGCCCAAGGGCGGCAGCGTCACGCTGACCCTCGACCCGGCCGCGCAGCAGGCCGCCTTCGACGGGATCAGCAAGCTCACCGGCGCGGTCGTCGCGATCCAGCCGTCGACCGGCGCTCTGCTGGCGCTGGCGCAGAGCCCGTCGTTCGACCCCAACCCCCTGTCGTCGAACGACCCGGCAACGGCCCGGGAGTACTGGACCGCTGCCGTGGCCGACCCCGACAAGCCGCTGCTCAACCGGCCGATCGCCGAGGTCTACCCCCCCGGCTCCACCTTCAAGGTCGTCACGACCGCGGCGGCCCTGGCCAGCGGGCGGTACACCCCGACCACGCTCATCCCGGCGCCGGCGTCGATCACCCTGCCGGGCACCAACACGACGCTGTCGAACTTCACCGGCCGGCCGTGCGGCGATGGCGAGGTCACCCTGACCGAGGCGCTCGTGGTCTCGTGCAACACGGCCTTCGCCCAGGTCGGCATGGACCTCGGCGACGACGCCCTGCGGGCCCAGGCGGAGGCCTTCGGGTTCAACTCGTCGTTCGACGTCCCGATGACCGCGGCGACCAGCCGGTTCCCCGCAGACCTCAACACCCCGCAGACCGCGCAGGCGGCGATCGGCCAGTTCGACGTGCGTGCCACGGCGCTGCAGATGGCGATGGTCGCGGCAGGGGTGGCCAACCGTGGCGTCGTGATGGTGCCGTACCTCGTCCAGGACGTGCGCAGCCCCGACCTCGAGGTGCTCGAGACCGCGCAGCCGGAGGAGTTCGGCCGGGCGCTGACGCCCGAGCTGGCTCAAGAAGTCACCGACATGATGGTGCTCGTCGTCGAGGAGGGCACCGGCAGCAACGCCGCGATCCCCGGCGTCCGGGTGGCCGGCAAGACCGGGACCGCCCAGACCGCGCCGGGCCGGCCGCCGGACGCGTGGTTCATCGCCTTCGCCCCCGCCGACGACCCCCAGGTGGCCGTCGCGGTGGCGATCGAAGGCGCACCGGAGCTCGGTGAGATCTCCGGCAACCGGCTGGCGGCACCGATCGCCAAGGCCGTCATCGAGGCCGTGCTCGGGAGAGGATGACACCGTGACCAGTGACGAGGCGCAGCCCCGCCGGCTCGCAGACCGCTACGAGATCGGTGAGGTCATCGGCCGTGGCGGCATGGCCGAGGTGTTCGAGGGCCGCGACCTGCGGCTCGGACGCCGGGTTGCTGTCAAGCTGCTGCGCACCGACCTGGCCCGCGACCCGTCGTTCCAGGCCCGGTTCCGCCGGGAGGCCCAGTCCTCGGCGGCGCTGAACCATCCGAACGTCGTGGCGACCTACGACACCGGCGAGACCGACCTCGACGGCGTACCCGTGCCGTTCATCGTCATGGAGTTCGTCGACGGGACGACGCTGCGCGACATGCTCAAGGCCGGGCACCGGTTCCTGCCCGACCGGGCCCTGGAGATCGAGGACGGCGTCCTCGCGGCGCTGGACTACAGCCACCGGCACGGCATCATCCACCGCGACATCAAGCCCGGCAACGTCATGCTCAGCCGGACCGGCCAGGTCAAGGTCATGGACTTCGGCATCGCCCGGGCGGTCGCCGACAGCGCGGCGACGATGACCCAGACCTCCGCCATCCTCGGGACGGCGCAGTACCTCTCCCCGGAGCAGGCCAAGGGCGAGGTCGTCGACGCCCGCAGCGACCTGTACTCCGCCGGGTGCCTGCTCTACGAGCTCCTCACCAACCGTCCGCCGTTCCTCGGGGACTCCCCCGTCTCCGTGGCCTACCAGCACGTGCGCGAGTCGGCGGCCCCGCCGTCACAGCTCAATGCCGACGTCCCGCCGGCTGCGGACGCCATCGTCATGCGCGCCCTGCAGAAGCGGCCCGAGGACCGGTACCAGACCGCCGCCCTCATGCGCGCGGACGTGGAGCGGGCCCGCAGCGGAGGGTCCGTGGCTGCGGTGGCGCCCGCGGCAACGGCAGCGGCCGCCGGTGCCGCGGCGGACAGCACCCAGGTGATCCCGGCGGTGAGCGCGGGCGCGGGGCCGGTCCCGCCGCAGCCGGCACGGTCGCGGGCGGGCTGGTACGCCGTGCTCGGTCTTGCTGTCGTGGGGGCGCTCGCGCTGGCAGTGTGGGTGCTGCCGGGGCTGTTCTCCGGCGGCGACCAGGTGCGCGTCCCGGACCTGTCCGGGCTGACGGTCGAGCAGGCGACGACCCAGCTGGTCGACAGGGGCCTGGCCCTGGGCACGGTGGGGCGGGAGCCCAGCGACAAGCCCGTCGACACGGTGATCTCGCAGAGCCCGCCCCAGGGTGACGAGGTGGAGAAGGGGCGGGTCGTCGACCTCATCGTCTCCAGCGGGCCGGAGCAGGTCACCGTGCCCACGCTCGTCGGGCTGCAGCAGGAGCAGGCGATCACCGCGCTCAACCAGGCGGGACTCGTGCTCGGAACACTCACCCCGGTCGACTCCGACCGGCCGGCGGGGACCGTGACCAAGGCCGATCCGCCCGAGGGCACGCAGGTCGACAGGGGGTCCGCCGTCGCACTGGAGATCTCCAGTGGCAACGTCAAGGTGCCCAACGTCGTGGGGGTGTCGGAGGGCCAGGCCCGGGCGACCATCATCAACGCCGGCTTCGACGTCCAGGTGGTCACGCAGGAGACCTCCAGCGCCGACCCCGGCGAGGTCATCGCGCAGAGCCCGCCGGCGGGCACGCTGCTGCAGCAAGGCCGCATCGTCACCATCACCGTGGCGGTCGCACCCCCGCCGTCGCCGTCCCCGAGCCCGACACCGACGGCGTCCGCCAGCCCCTCTCCCTCGCCGTCCCCCTAGCTCCACCCCTCCGCCAGCTCCTCCACCCCTTGCTGCATCAAGGGTCCCTTGAGGCGAATAGACCGCGCTCCGCTTCCCATCACGGGCTGGCGTGGGTGCACTGGCACCGGCGGACGGCGGGCATGAAGGGCGCCGTACGGCCGTCTATTGGCCTCAAGGGACCCTTGATGGGGGTGGGGGTGCGGTGGGGGGTGGGGGTGCGGTGGGGGGTGGGGGTGCGGAGGGGGGTGGGGGTGCGGAGGGGGG
>JALOLN010000143.1 GCA_025455945.1 Actinomycetes bacterium | reverse complement strand
CCGGACCGGGCCCGCGCATCGGTGCGCACCTGGGCGAGCAGCGCCTTCGCCAGGTCGATGCCCGAGGGGGGCGGGGCGGCGTCCTCGCGCTCATCGGACACGCTGCACCGTCCCGTCGCGCACGTCGACCCAGGCCCCGGTCAGGGCCTCGGGCACATCTTGCGCCACCGCCGCGGTGATGAGCACCTGCTCCGCCGGGGCCACGAGGGCGGCCAGTCGCGCCCGGCGGCCGGCGTCCAGCTCGGCGAACACGTCGTCCAGGACGAGCACCGGCTCGCCGCCGTCCGCGCTGAGCAGGGTGTAGGCCGCCAGGCGCAGCGCGAGGGCGTACGACCAGGACTCCCCGTGGCTGGCATACCCCTTCGCCGGTGCCGGGCCCAGGCGCAGCACGAGGTCGTCGCGGTGCGGGCCGATCAGGCACACCCCCCGCTCGAGCTCCCGCGGCCGGGCCGCGGACAGTGCGGCCAGCAGCTGCTCGGCCAGCTCGTCGCGGCCGGTCGCAGGTTCGACGTCGGGTCCCATGCTGCAGGCGTAGTCCAGCGCCGTCCCGCCGGGCGCCGGGGCCACCGCGTCGTAGGCACCCGACACCAGCGGCCGCAGGGTCGCCACGAGCTCCAGCCGCGCGGCCAGCAGCTCGGCACCGACCTGCGCCAGGTGGGCGTCCCAGACGTCGAGCGTCGACAGGTCCACCCCCGCCCCGCGCTGGCGCAGCGCGGGCCCGGCCGACTTCAGCAGCGCGGTGCGCTGCTTGAGCACGCGCTCGTAGTCGGCGCGCACGCCGGCCAGGCGCGGGGTCCGGGCCACCAGCAGGTCGTCGAGGAAGCGCCGCCGCTCCGCCGGGTCGCCCTTCACCAGTGCGAGGTCCTCGGGCGCGAAGAACACCGTCCGGAGCACGCCGAGCACCTCGCGGGCACGGGGCACCGGCGACTGGTTGAGCCGGGCCCGGTTCGCCCGCCCCGGGTTGATCTCGAGCTCGACCAGGGTGGCCCGCCCGTCGCGGACGACGCGGACCCGCACGACGGCCCGCGGCGCCCCGAGCCGGACCAGCGGGGCATCCGTCGCCACGCGGTGGCTGCCCAGCGTGGCGGCGTACCCGACCGCCTCGACGAGGTTCGTCTTGCCCTGCCCGTTGGGTCCGACCAGGGCCGTCACCCCCGGCTCGAGCGGCAGCTCGACCGCGGGGTACGAGCGGAAGTCGGTGAGCGACAGGTGCGCGACGTGCACGCGGCGGTCGACCGGGTCAGCCGGAGAGCCGCACGGGCATCAGCAGGTACCGGTACGGGGCCGGGCCCGCCGCCTCCCCGGTGCCACCTGCGGTGATCACCGCAGGCTTCGTCGCGGCCGTGAACGAGAACCGGGTCACCTCGGCGTCGATCGCGCTCAGCCCGTCGAGCAGGAAGTGCGGGTTGAACGCGATCGTCAGTGGCTCGCCGTCCAGCGTGCAGGGCAGGGACTCCGAGGCCTGCGCCTCCTCGCCCGTGCCGGCGTCGAGCTGCAGCTCCTCGGCCGCGAACGTCAGGCGCACGGGGGTGTTGCGCTCGGCGACGAGGGACACCCGCTTCACCGCCTCCACCAGCACGGCCGTGTCGACCGTCGCCACGGCACTGGACTCGCTCGGCAGCAGCGCACGGTACTTGGGGAACTCCCCCTCCAGCAGCCGGGTGGTGGTCCGCCGGCCCTGGCCCTCGAAGCCCATCAACCCCTCACCGGCCGTGCCGGTCGACAGCGCGATCGACACGGTCTCGATCCCGGTGAGCGCCTTGGCCGTGTCCGCCAGGGTCCGGGCGGGGACCAGCGAGACCGCGGACAGCCCGGGCTGCTCGGGGTGCCAGGTCAGCTCGCGCACCGCCAGCCGGTAGCGGTCGGTGGCCGCCAGGGTCACGGTGTCGCCCTCGATCTCGACGCGGATGCCGGTGAGCACCGGGAGGGTGTCGTCACGGCCGGCGGCGACCGCCACCTGGGCGACGGCGGTGGCCAGCAGCCCGCTGGGCAGCGTGCCGGTGACGTGTGGCAGCTCCGGCAGGGTCGGGTACTCGTCGACGGGCAGGGTCAGCAGGGCGAAGCGGGCACTGCCGCACACCAGGAGGACCTTGGGGCCCTCCGTCGTCACCGACACCGGCTGGGGGGGCAGGCTGCGGGAGATGTCCGCCAGCAGCCGGCCCGACACCAGGGCGCGCCCGGGCTCCTCGACCTGGGCATCGACGCGGACCTGGGCGGACACCTCGTAGTCGAAGCCGGACAGGGTCAGCCCCGTCTTGTCGGCCTCGACGAGGAGCCCGGCCAGCACCGGGACGGGGGGACGGGACGGCAGGCTGCGAGCAGTCCACGCGACCGCCTCGGCCAAGACGTCACGCTCGACGCGGAACCGCACCGGACCCTCCACCTGTCGCTCGTCGTGTGCTGCTCACCCTACGGTGTGCCGGGCTCCCCAGCGTGGCAGCGCGTGGTCTTGGGGATCGTTCGATCTGCTGCATCTGTCGTCTCGTCGTATCCATAGGTGCGGTGGATGCTGTGGACGGCGGGCAACCGCGCAGGTCAGGGTGCTGCCGGCGTCCACCGGGGGTGTGCACGACCTGGGGAGGCCGGGACGGCCGCTGGTGACGGTGGGCCGCCGTCCCCCGCCGTCCCCCGGAAGCGCACAGCCGACTCACACGTCCGTCCACCACCATCCCTTGATCCACAGGGTTGTCCCCAGGGTGTGTACGCACCGTGAACGCCGCCGGCCGCGTCACCTGCGCGACGTGACGCCGAGTCATCTCCCGCACCGCCGGCGCTGCCCGTGACGCAGGTTCCGGTCAGGCCCGGGTCTGCGACTTGATCCGGTTCGTCAGCTCGGTGACCTGGTTGTAGACGCTGCGCCGCTCGGCCATCAGCTGGCGGATCTTGCGGTCGGCGTGCATGACCGTCGTGTGGTCACGGCCGCCGAACTGCTGGCCGATCTTGGGCAGGGACAGGTCGGTGAGCTCACGGCACAGGTACATGGCGATCTGGCGGGCGTTGACCAGCAGCCGGGAGCGGCTCGCGCCGCACAGGTCCTCCATCGACAGGCCGAAGTACGCGGCCGTCTGCGCCATGATCGTCGCCGCGGTGATCTCCGGCCCGGTGGAGTCGGTGATGAGGTCCTTGAGGACGACCTCGGCGAGGGCGAGGTCCACCGGCTGCCGGTTGAGGCTGGCGAACGCCGTCACCCGGATGAGGGCACCCTCGAGCTCGCGGATGTTCGTGGAGATCTTGCTGCCGATGTACTCGAGCACCTCCGGCGGTGCGGAGAGCCGCTCCTGCGCGGCCTTCTTCCGCAGGATCGCGATCCGGGTCTCCAGGTCGGGGGGCTGCACGTCGGTGATCAGGCCCCACTCGAACCGGGAGCGCATCCGCTCCTCGAACTGGTCGAGCGCCTTCGGCGGCTTGTCCGAGGTGATGACGATCTGCTTGTTGGCGTTGTGCAGGGTGTTGAACGTGTGGAAGAACTCCTCCTGCGTCTGCACCTTGCCCTGGAGGAACTGCACGTCGTCGACGAGCAGCACGTCGACCTCGCGGTAGCGGCGCTGGAACGTGGCGGCCTTGTCGTCGCGGATGCTGTTGATGAATTCGTTGGTGAACTCCTCCGAGCTCACGTACCGCACGCGCGCCCCGCTGTAGAGGTTGCGCGCGTAGTGCCCGATCGCGTGCAGCAGGTGGGTCTTGCCCAGCCCGGACTCCCCGTAGACGAACAGCGGGTTGTAGGCCTTGGCGGGGGCCTCGGCGACCGCGACCGCGGCGGCGTGCGCGAACCGGTTGCTCGACCCGATGACGAAGGTGTCGAAGGTGTACTTCGGGTTCAGCCGGCTCGGCTCGGTGTCCCGCCGACCGGCGGGCTGGCCCGACCCGGGGCGCGCGGTGGGCTCGAACGGGTCCGGGCGAGCCGCCGGGTCGGCCCCCGGGGGCGGCGGGCCGGCCGGTGCCGGGATGGCCGCGGCGTCGAGGTCGGCGGCGAACGTGCCGTCCGCGACCTCGTCGGTGAGCTCGTCGAGGGGTGCGTGCGCGGCCGTGGCCGTCGGGTCGACGGTCACCGCGATCTGGACGTCGCGGCCGAGCTCGCGCGAGAACGCCTCCGACAGCACCGAGCGCAGCCGGTTGGTGATGACGTCGCGGGCGAAGTCGTTGGGCGCGGCGACGAGCACCGTGTCCCCGACCGACGCCATCGGCCGGGTGAGCCGGAGGAACGCGCGGTGCTGCGGCGACAGCGCCCCGTCGCCCAGGCTGGCGAGGGTGCGGGCCCAGACCGCGACGAGCGCGGCGTCGGGCAGCGCCGCCTCGGAGTGGTCGGGAGCGGGTGCCACCGGAGGTGCCTGGTCGGCCACTGGCGTCGGTCCCCTCGGTCGTGCGCTGGGTTCGTCCACATCGCCGTCCACAGGCTGTGCACGGCTTGCCGGACGGGTGCAGCCCGCTTGGGTGGCGCGGGACGCTAACAGCGCACTGCGGCCGCGACAAGCGGATGTCCACACCCCGCACGTCCCGTGACGGGGTCGGCGGCGTGTCGCACGGTACACCCGACCCGGAAGCGAGCAGGATGGAGGGTTTCCCCGGCACGCGCCGGCCGGCGGGGCCGCCGGAATCGCGGCCGGTGCGCGCTGCCGGTCCCGCGTTTGACCCCCCCTCGACGCAGCACGTACCGTAGGCAGACCGCGTCGTCGGCCGTTGCCGCGTGCCCACGGCTTCCCCGTCTCGACCACCCAGCGACCACTCCGGAGCACCGTCGTGAGCAAGCGCACCTTCCAGCCGAACAACCGGCGCCGGGCCAAGACCCACGGGTTCCGGCTGCGCATGCGCACCCGGGCGGGCCGCGCGATCCTCTCCGGCCGGCGCCGCAAGGGCCGCGCCCAGCTCTCCGCCTGACGGCGCAGCGAGCCGTGCGGTCGTGCTCGCGGCCCGCAACCGGCTGCGCCGTCGCGCCGACTTCGTCGCGGCGGCTCGGCGTGGTCGTCGCGTCGGCAGCGCGACCCTGGTGGTGCACCTGCTCGTGGAACCGGCGGACGGCCCGCCCCGGGTCGGCTTCGTCGTGAGCAAGGCGGTGGGAGGGTCAGTGGTGCGCAACCGGGTGACCCGTCGGCTGCGCGGCGTGGCCCGGGACCGGCTCGACCGGCTCCCTGCGGGCGGTGTGCTCGTCGTCCGAGCGCTGCCCCGCGCCGCGACGGCGTCCTCCGCCGAGCTGGCGGCCGACCTCGACCGGGCACTGGACCGCGTGCTCTCCAGGGGTGCGGCGTGACCGGCCCGGACCAGCCGATCCCCGCGGCGTCCCCCTCCCCGCTGCGCCGCTGGGCGCGGCTGCCCCTGCTGCTGCTCATCCGCTTCTACCAGCGGGTCATCTCGCCCTGGACCCCCCCGTCGTGCCGGTACTACCCGTCGTGCTCGCAGTACGCCTACCAGGCGGTGAGCGGTCACGGCGTCCTGCGCGGCGGGTGGCTGGCGCTGCGCCGGCTGGGCCGGTGCCATCCGTGGGCGGCGGGCGGGGTCGACCACGTGCCCCCGCCGCGGAGCCGCGTGACGCCGGGCCACCCGCATCCGCACCCGCACCCCGAGACCGCTTCCCCGACCCTTCTCCCAGGAGCCTGACGTGGGCCTGCTCAACCCGCTGTACGACGCGGTGTCGTGGGTGCTGCTGCGCTTCCACGACCTGTGGAGCCT
>JALOLN010000142.1 GCA_025455945.1 Actinomycetes bacterium | reverse complement strand
GTTGCCGTGCATGGGGTCGCAGACCCACAGCACGTCGGGGTTGCTCGCGGCGACCTTCTCCACGATCGGCGGGAGCAGGTCACCCACTCGGGCCGCCCCCATCCGGGTGATCAGCGTGAGGCGGCCGGGCTCACGGAGCGGGTCGAGGCGCTCGACGACCTCCAGCACCTGCTCAGGGGTGGCTGACGGCCCGACCTTCACCCCGACCGGGTTGCGGACCCGGGCGGCGAAGTCCAGGTGCGCGCCGTCCGGCTGGCGGGTCCGGTCCCCCACCCAGACGAAGTGCGCGGAGACGTCGTACGGCTGCCCGGTGCGCGAGTCGATCCGGGTCATCGCGCGCTCGTAGTCGAGCACCAGCGCCTCGTGCCCGGCGTACAGGTCGACCCGGCGGAACTCCTCCGGGTCGGCGCCGCAGGCGTGCATGAACGCCAGGGCCCGGTCGATCTCGCCGGCCAGCCGCTCGTACCGCTCGCCGGCCGGGCTGTCCCGCACGAAGTCCTGGTTCCACGCGTGCACCTGGCGCAGGTCCGCGTAGCCGCCCTGGGTGAAGGCCCGGACGAGGTTCAGCGTGGCGGCGGCGCGGTGGTAGGCCTCGACGAGGCGGCGGGGGTCGGGGGTGCGGGCCGCCGGGTCGAAGTCCTGGCCGTTGACCATGTCGCCGCGGTAGACGGGCAGGGCCACGCCGTGGCGCACCTCGGTCGCCTGCGAGCGCGGCTTGCCGTACTGCCCGGCGATCCGCCCGATCTTGACGACCGGCACGGAGGCCCCGTAGGTGAGCACGATCGCCATCTGCAGGACGGTCTTCAGCTTGGCCCGGATGGCGTCCGCCCGGACCCCGGCGAAGGTCTCCGCGCAGTCGCCGCCCTGCAGCACGAACGCCCGGCCGCGGGACGCCTCCGCGAGCTGGTCGCGCAGCAGGTCGCACTCCCCGGCGAACACCAGCGGCGGCAGCGACCGCAGCTCGGCGGTGGCGGCCGCCACGGCCACCGGGTCCGGCCAGTCGGGCTGCTGGGCGGCCGGCAGGTCGGGCCAGGTCAGGAGGTCGGGCACACGACGAGGGTACCGACCCCCCCCCCACGCCCCTCTTCGCGTTGATCATCGGCCAACCGGGCCCATGCGTCGGCGAGAACCCCGATTAGCCGATGATCAACGGGGACGGGGGTGGGGACGCTAGCCGAAGAAGATCTTGAACTCGTCGTAGAGCTCCGCGGGCACCGTCTTGAGCTCGGCGGTGGCCGCCCGCAACGGCACCCGGACGATGTCGACGCCCTGCAGCGCCACCATCTTCCCCCAGTCGCCCTCGTGCGCGGCGTCGATGGCGTGCAGGCCGAACCGGGTGGCCAGCCAGCGGTCGCGGGCCGTCGGCGTGCCGCCGCGCTGCACGTGGCCGAGGACCGTCGTCCGGGACTCACGGCCCGTGCGCCGCTCGATCTCCTTGGCCAGCCACTCCCCGATCCCGGAGAGCTGCACGTGCCCGAAGGCGTCGAGGGGAGCGTTCTTCGTGATGAGGTCGCCGTCCGTCGGGACCGCGCCCTCGGCGACGCAGATGATCGGCGCGTGGCCGGCCTGGAACCGGTGCTCGACCCAGCCGCACACCTCGTCGATGTCGAACGGCACCTCGGGGATGAGGATGACGTTCGCGCCCCCGGCGACCCCGGAGTGCATGGCGATCCACCCTGCGTGCCGGCCCATGACCTCCACGACGAGCGCGCGGTGGTGCGACTCCGCGGTCGTGTGCAGCCGGTCGATGGCCTCCGTCGCGATCGAGACCGCGGTGTCGAACCCGAACGTGTAGTCGGTGGCGTTGAGGTCGTTGTCGATCGTCTTGGGGACGCCGATGACCTTGAAGCCGTGCTCGTCGAGCCGGGTCGCGACGCCGAGGGTGTCCTCGCCGCCGATCGCGACCAGGGCGTCGACCCCGAGGGCGGCCAGGTTCTGCTCGATCTGCTCGACGCCGCCCTCGATCTTCATCGGGTTCGTGCGCGACGACCCCAGGATCGTGCCGCCGCGCGGCAGGATGCCGTGCACCGCCGCCGCGTCGAGCGGCATCGTCAGGCCCTCGAGCGGGCCCTTCCACCCGTCCCGGAAGCCCACGAACTCGTGCCCGTGGACCTCGCTCCCCTTGCGTACCACGGCCCTGATCACCGCGTTGAGTCCTGGGCAGTCGCCGCCGCCGGTCAGCACACCGATCCGCATCACGCACTCCTCGCGTCTCGAGCCGTTGCCGCCAATCCAACCCTGTCGGGCCCGGCGGCGCCAACGGCCCCGCCGCTAGGCTCCCGGACGTGACCTTCTCGATCGTCGCGCGGAGCGCGGACGGGACCCAGTTCGGGGTCGCCGTGGCGTCGAAGTTCCTGGCCGCGGGCGCGGCTGTCCCGGCGGCCAGGAGCGGGGTCGGAGCCCTTGCCACCCAGGCCTTCGCCAACCTGGCCTACCGCGACGCCGGCCTGTGGCTGCTGGCCGCCGGCCGCTCGGCCGAGGAGACGCTCGCCGAGCTCACCGGCACCGACGCGCGACGCGACCAGCGCCAGGCCGGCGTCGTCGCCGCCGACGGCCCGGGGGCCACCTTCACCGGCGCGGGGTGCCTGCCGTGGGCGGGCGGGTGCGCCGGCGAGGGCTACGCCGTCCAGGGCAACATCCTCACCGGCCCGGACGTCGTCGCGGAGATGGAGCGGGCCTTCCTGGCCACCGACCCCGACGAGCCGCTGGCCGGGCGGCTGCTCGCGGCCCTGCAGGCGGGCGACCACGCCGGCGGCGACCGGCGGGGCCGCCAGAGCGCCGCCCTGCTCGTCGTCTCCCCGGAGGGCGGCTACGGCGGCGGCAGCGACGTCCTCGTCGACCTGCGCGTCGACGACCACCCGGACCCGGTGTCCGAGCTGGCCCGGCTGATCGACCTGCACCACCTGTACTTCGACCGCCCGTCGCCCGCCGCCTGCGCACCACTCGTCGGCCCGCTCGACGCTGAGGTGCGTCGACGGCTGGCCGCCCTCGGCCACGACGACCCCGACCTCGACCGCGCCCTGAGCGGGTGGGCCGGCATCGAGAACCTCGAGATGCGCCTCGTCCCCGGCCGGATCGACCCCCTCGTCCTCGACCACCTCCGGAGCCTGTCGTGACCGTTCTCGCCGTCGACGCCGGCACCACCGGGGTCACCGCCCTGCTCGTCACGCCCGACGGCCGCCTGGCCGCCCGTGGCTACCGCGAGTTCCCCCAGCACTTCCCGCACGAGGGCTGGGTGGAGCACGCCCCGGAGGAGATCTGGGCCGCCGCCCTGGACGCCGTCGGCCAGGCCCTCGCCGTCGGCAAGGACGCCGGCGCCCCACCGCCGACGTGCGTCGGGATCACCAACCAGCGCGAGACCGTGGTGCTGTGGGACCGGGAGACGCTGGGCTCGCCCCGTCGGGCCGTCGTCTGGCAGGACCGCCGCACCGCCGGGATCTGCGACCAGCTGCGCACCGACGGGGCCGAGCCGCGCATCGCCGAGCTCACCGGGCTGCGGCTGGACCCCTACTTCTCGGCCACCAAGCTCACCTGGCTGGCGCTCAACGAGCCGCACACCTGGGCCGGGGTCACCGCCGGGCGGACGGCGGTGGGCACCGTCGACTCCTACCTGATCGCCCGGATGACGCGGGGGCTGCACCACGTCACCGACGCCTCGAACGCCTCCCGCACGCTGCTCTTCGACATCCGGGCCGGGGCCTGGTCGGCCGAGCTGGGCGAGGTGTTCCGTGTCCCGCTGGACGCCCTGCCCGAGGTCGTCCCGTCCTACGGCGTCGTGGGCCGCACCGATCCAACGGCGTTCCTCGGCCTCGACCTGCCGATCGCCGGCATCGCCGGGGACCAGCAGGCGGCGCTGTTCGGGCAGACCTGCTTCGCTCCGGGGACGAGCAAGTGCACCTACGGCACGGGGTCGTTCATCCTCGTCAACACCGGCGAGACGCCGGTGGAGTCGGATGCGGGGCTGCTCACGACGGTCGCCTGGGGCCACCCGGACGGACGGCTGACGTACGCGCTCGAGGGCTCGGTGTTCGTCACCGGTGCCGCCGTCCAGTGGCTGCGCGACGGCCTCGGCATCATCAGCTCCGCCGCGGAGACCGAGGAGCTGGCGGCGTCTGTCGCCGACACCGGGGGCGTCGTCTTCGTCCCGGCGCTCACCGGCCTGGGCGCCCCCGACTGGGACCCGACGGCGCGCGGCGTCATCGTCGGCATCACGCGGGGCACGACGCGGGCGCACGTCGTCCGGGCCACGCTCGAGGCGATCACCTTCGAGGTGCGCGACGTGGTGGACCTCATGGTGCGCGAGGCCGGCGTCCACCTGCCCGCGCTGGCCGTGGACGGTGGGGCCGCGGCGAACAACTTCATGTGCCAGCTGCAGGCCGACCAGCTCGGCGTGCCCGTGCAGCGGCCGGCGGTGCTGGAGACGACCGGTCTCGGGGCGGCGTTCCTCGCCGGGCTGGGCACCGGGGTGTGGGCGTCGACCGACGAGCTGGCCAGCACCTGGCGTCTGGACCGTCGGTTCGAGCCGGGCGAGCGCGACGAGACGGGGCACCGCCGGTGGCGTGCTGCGGTCGAGCGGGCGAAGGGCTGGGCCGGCGCCGTCTGACGGTTGTTCAGGCGGTTCAGGCGGCGGGCTGGACGGGCTGCTCGAAGTCGGCCAACGACACGGTGGTCGGGACCCGCCCGGCGGCCAGCTCGGACTTGGCCTTCGTCGCGTACATGTCGACGTACTCCTGGCCGGAGAGCGTCATGAGCTCGTACATGATCTCGTCGGTGATCGAGCGGAGCACGAACCGGTCGCCCTCCAGGCCCTCGTAGCGGGAGAAGTCCAGCGGCGCGCCGATCCGGACGCCGACCCGCATGATGCGCGGCCGGACCCGGCCGGGTGGCTGGATCTTCTCGGTGTCGATCATGGCGACAGGCAGCACGGGGACGCCGGCCTCGAGCGCCATGCGGGCGACGCCGGTCTTGCCGCGGTAGAGCCGGCCGTCCGGCGAGCGGGTGCCCTCGGGGTAGATGCCGAGCAGCTTGCCTTGGCCGAGGATGCGCAGGCCGGTCGCCATGGCGTCCTCGCTGGCCCGGCCGCCGGAGCGGTCGATGGGCACCTGGCCGACGCCGGTCATGAACCAGGCGGTCAGCCGGCCCTTGATGCCACGGCCGGTGAAGTACTCCGCCTTGGCCAGGAACGTGACCCGGCGCGGCAGCACCAGCGGCAGGAAGATCGAGTCCGAGAACGACAGGTGGTTGCTCGCCAGGATCGCCGCGCTCTGCCCCGGCAGGTGCTCCAGCCCCTCGACCTTCGGCCGGAACAGCAGCCGCAGCCAGGGCCCGAGCAGCACCCACTTGAGCAGCCAGTAGAACAAGGACTCACCTCCCGAGGTCGCGTCGACCCTACGGACCCGACCCGGGCGCGGGCAACGTGCTCGGCGTCGTCGCGCCGCGTGTCGCAGTCGTGGGACGATGCTTGCGACCCATTCACGGTAGTCCGCGAGGAGACGCACGTGCCCCTGATTCCCGGTGCCGAGCCCTTCAGCCACGACGGTGGCCCGGTCGGCGCACTCGTCCTCCACGGCTTCACCGGCTCCCCGAAGTCGATGCGCCCCTGGGCCGAGCACCTCGCCGGCCACGGCCTCACCGTGCGCCTGCCCCGCCTGCCCGGGCACGGCACGACCTGGCA